>JAQTRJ010000023.1 GCA_028711875.1 bacterium
ACACGGGCACATTTACGGCTTTCACGGTCGCTCCAATGATTCGACCGAGCAGCGACAAATCCTTGAGCAGAGCCGCACCGCCTTCGTTGGCGATGATTTTTTTCACCGGGCAGCCGAAGTTAAGATCAATTCCATCCGGCTGCAGCTCGGACAATATCGTTGCTGCATCGGCGGCCTGCTGCGGATTGGTGGCAAATAGCTGAATGAAATACGGCCGCTCCTCGCCATGAAAAGCGGCCATCTGAAACGTCTTGGCATTGTCGCGGCGCGCGCCTTCCGCCGACAGCATCTCGGAGAACACCATCCCCGCGCCGTATCTCCGGCAGATCCGGCGCATGGCCGTGTTCGTATAGCCCGCCAGCGGTGCCAGAATTGCCGGAGAACTCAAACGAAGCGGGCCGAGCCGGAATTCCATCAGCAAGAGCTTTCCCGAAGGAAGAGAATCGTTCCGCGAAAAACGACGGTCATGCCGCGCTACCGATGTGCGGATTTGCCCTTCGAGCGCGGCTTCTCGGCCACCGTGATCATCTCGCTCGAAAACCACTGCATTTCCCCCGGCGGCAGCAACCACGAACCGTAGAATTCAGGATTGACGAATCCAGCCTGATCGAGCATCCCCCTCAGCTCGGGCGGTGTGTAACAGCGAATGCCGTCCGCTTCGGGATTATCTCCTTCGATGATGTTCGTGCCGTCAGGACAGACCAGTTCCCACCAGCCTCCGAGCCGGCAGGTGATCGGATTGAATTCTCCGCGATGCAGCAGAAATCCATCGTCGGTTTCAAGCCATTCCGGTCCCGTGTGATTCGTTGCCGCGTAGGGATGTTGTCCGGTTAACAGGATTTTTCCCCCGGGTTTGACCGAGCGAAACAATCGGTCGAGGGTGGCGCGGTTTTCCGCATCGGTTCCGAATCCGAAGCTCATTCCGAGAATCACCACGCGGTCGAACGGAGTCTCGGCCGCAAACGTTCGCATGTCTCCCACTGAAAATGTGGCCGGGAAGCGATGCTGCTTGGCCATACGGCGCGCGTAGCGAATGAGTGGGGGCGAGATGTCTATTCCGTGCACCTCGATCCCGCGTTCGGCCAGCAAGCGAGCCTGGAATCCCGCTCCGCATCCCAGATCGAGAACGGTCATCCCCGGACGAAGGCCAAGCACTTCAAAGCAGAATTCGACGACTTGCTGATCTTTCCACGCGGTCGCTTCGTCACCGCGAATCAGGCGGATCCGCCAGAATTCCGCCCAGAATTCGTCCCAGGTTTTTTCGACGACGTTAAATTTTTTCAGTTTCGGCATGGATGGCTCGGTTGGCGGATCGAGGTTTAGGCCTCGATGTGAGGGGTTTGGATGACTAAGACCGGGCATTGGGCGTAGCGCACGATCCGCTCGGCCACCGAACCGAAGACGAATCTTCGCCATCCGGTGCGGCCATGCGTGGATAGAACCACCAGATCGGCGTCCTCTTCTTCGGCGATTTGTGACACGATCTTAGCCGCATCGCCCATCTCGATGATCTCCCGCACGCGAAGCTCTTTGGCGGCGAATTTCCGAACGGCTTCGGAAAGGAGCCGCTTCGACTCGGTCTCGAGTTCGCGCTGATAATTCAGATAGGCATCCGTGGCCGCGACGGAAGGATCGGGGGGAGTCGCTTTCGGGATATCGGGAACGACGTGAATGACGGTGAGCTCTGCGGAAAATTTCTGCGCCATCTCCGAAGCCACTTTGAGTGCTTCATGGGACGGTTCGCTGAAATCAATCGGACAGAGAATTTTCTTGAAGGGAAGCATGGTTGCCTCACGGGTTACTATTTCGCGCTATCGCTTGTAGAGCTTCCACAGGCGATCCAGCGTCTTGCGCAGCGGCGCGGCCAAATGCGCGGGGTGTGGGTCACCTCCGGGGTGCTTTCTGCGTCGTGTGGCGGGCATTCGAAAATGTGCCTCCGTAAGCAAGTGCAGCAGAGATTTCTCGAATCACTTCGTGTGAACCACGATGTTCTCGCCGACTGGTCCATGATCGTTGAACGCGACTGTGCATTCAATATCAGAGCCTTTGGTTATGGAGACCGCATCATCTATAAGCAGAAGAAGACTCTGCGTTTCTCCACGATCCCCGACAACCTCGGCAAAACCGTACCCTTTTCCTGCGATAACTCGTGTGACAGTGCCGCGAAGCTTGCTGCCTCGAACAAATACTCGCGATGCACGCCGGTTTTTCGCGTCTGGAAGAGGTTCCTGGGGAATGAATACAACGGACTTCTCCTCGGCCACCTCCATAGCGCTCGAGAACAGATACGTCTGATTAAAGTAGAAGTCCTCCTCGCCGGCTCGGATGAATCCGAACTTTTCGTGAGGTCGCCATGCCGTGACAATTCCGTGAACGAAGTCATTCACTGCGGGGTGTGGTACGGTCTTCGGCTTGCTGGACAATGCGATCACTTCGCTCTCGGTATGATGCTCGGCCAGTAAAGCTTCGATCGCACGATGGAGTTCCTCCTTCAGGCGTGCGGCACCTGCGAATGTGAAGTCGTACCAAAGGACTCGCCAGGCACGGAGATCAAACGGAACGTCGTCTTTGTTCTGAGATAATAGAATGACCCGTTTCCAGAGCACATGACTCAATCCCAATTCGTACATCACGTTGGGATTTTTCCCCGTTAAGTCTGCGATAACAATTTCGGCTGTCTGCAGCGAATCCCAGATATCTCCAAGAATTCCCGAGGATGAATAGATTTCGTCGGCACGCTTGCATTGCATGCCCATGGATTCGACGAGCGGCTTGATCCCATGCTCATAGACGGCCGTCATGGCTTCCTGATATGGCATGAGAACGAAGCATGTTCCCGGTTTCGGTGAAAGCCTTCGCACAAAAAAATCCGAAGCGCTTTTCATTGTCTATCCTTCGATTAAGCCTTTGCCATGCGATTCAAGAACAGGCTCAGCGGACGGCGGTATGAACTCCCACGATTCCCCGTGGCGAATTTCTCCGATCTCTCAACTAGTGCTGCTTCTAAGAAGGTTTTCGCGCTAAGGATGCGGCGGCGGCCGCTTGCGCCCGCCCCGCATCCGAGTCCACCACTGGGCAGACGCAAGCGGCGGCCGCGGCAACAACGAGACGACCTTTCGAGAAACGGCACTAGGAGCGGGCGAGTCTCCACAAGCGATTCAGAGCATCGCGCAGCGGCTGGGAAAGATGCTCGGGAGTATCCGTCACTTCCGGTTCGTTCACCAGCACGGAATAGGGAATCGTGACACCCTGACGCTGCAGCGTGCCTTCGAGTCCCGTCGCCAGGTGCGCCCAGTCGTTTTCTTTGTAGTAAAACTCCATTTTCTCATCGGGCAGACTGTGATAGAGAATGGAGTGCGCGAGTTCAGGACGGAACCGGCGGCGGTTCTTGCGGACGGACTCCTCGTAGGACACCTGAAGATACAGGATGCCCGCGCGTTTCAGCACCTCCGGCGAGACCACGTCCAGAGCATGGCCGATTCCGTCTTTTCCGCCGCGCGCGAATTCAAACAGTACGGTCTTGCCCGCATCGCCCAGGGCCAGATGCTTTTCGAAGGCGACGTTCATCTTCATCAGGAAAAAATCCCACGCCCACTCTTCCTTGAAATAGAGCTTCTTGTCCGTCCACAGCCGCTCGCGTCCGGACTGCTCGAGGATTTTATCCTCCTCGAATTTCTCCCAGATATAGGGAAAATCGTCAATTTCCACGATCTCCCCGACGTGAAAGTCCCGTTTGCGTGTGGCGGGATCAAGTTTTTTCAGGAAATCAATGACTTCGCTTTTCCCGGCGGCAGGCCGGGCGGTGATGATAATGGTGTGAAAAATGTCCATGGGATTGTCCCTGAGAGTTGCCTTTGAATCTTTAATGATTACAATATAATCGGTACGGCTCTCAAATGCAAGCCTCAAAGCCATTGTCCGCTCTTCAAGATGTCTATTAATATAGGGATACCATTTTGAACGATGCCGAATCAGTTCCCGTGGTGCTTTCCGGGGTCGAGATGGTGAAGCTAAAAGCGGGTGCGGACAAGCGCATCCGGGACGGCCATTCGTGGATTTTTTCGAACGAACTGGTGGACGGCTTTCAGAGTTACGAATCGGGAAGGCCGGTGCAGGTTGTGGATCACAAGGGGAAGCTCATCGGCGTCGGTACCGTCAATCCCCACAGTCTGATTGCCGTGCGCCTGTTCTGTCGTGAGCGGGTGGAAATCGGCCAAGCGTTTCTCCGGCAGCGGATCGCAAGGGCGGTGGCCTTGCGGGAGCGGCTGCTGCCGGGGGAGAGGGTGTGCCGGCTTATATACGGCGAGTCGGACGGACTGCCCGGCCTGATCGTGGATCGCTACGGGGACGTGCTGGTCGTGCAGTCGGGTACGGCCGGGATGGATCGCCTGCTGCCTATCGTGACCAATCTCCTTGTTGAGTCATTCTCGCCGCGAGCCATTGTCATGGCTAACGACGCGTCCGTGCGTGAGCTCGAGGGCATCCGGCTCTATCGCGAGGTCGCGTGGGGTTCGCTGGGCGGCCCGGTAGCGGTAGAGCAGGATGGACTCCGTTTCCTCGTGGATCCGCTGCACGGGCAAAAGACCGGCTTGTTCCTCGATCAGCGCTGGAGCCGGCTGCTCTTGGCTTCGTTTATCCGTCCCGGCGACCGCGTGCTCGATCTGTTCTGCTATTCGGGAGGTTTCGGGCTGTATGCGCTGAAGGCCGGAGCCGCGCACGTGACCTTCGTGGATTCCTCGCAGGCCGCGCTCGACATGGCCGCCGAAAACTCCCGCTTGAACGGTTTTGGCGAGAGGATTTCTCTGGTCAAGGCGGACGTATTCGAGTTCGTGAAATCGCCCTCCGAGCGGTTCGACGCGGTGGTTCTCGATCCTCCGGCCCTCGCTAAAGGCAGGAAGAACGTCCCGGCGGCTTTGCGTGGCTATCGCGATCTGAATGCCCGCGCGATGGTGTGGGCTAATAACGGAGGTATCCTTGCCACGGCCAGTTGCTCAGGATTGGTTCACGTGGATTCTTGGCTGGACAGCCTCCGCGAAGCCGCCCAGAAAGCACAAAAGACCCTCCGCTTCATCGCTCGCGGCGGCCAGTCCCCCGATCATCCCGTCCTCGCCTCCATGCCCGAAACCGAGTACCTCAAGTTTGCCATCGGAGTGATTGAATAAAGAAAGACAAACCGAGCAGCATTTCAGAGTAGCTTCTTCCCTGGGTCGGGCCTCCGGCCCGACAGCATCGGGGCAGAGCCCCGACCCAGGGGGGATTTTCAACACCGCCGAGCCACGTGTCCCCGCGTGTCCGGAACGTAGGGAGTCCGCCGAGGCATGCGTCCCTGCGTGCCCGGAACCCTCTCGCTTGATTGCCAACTCCACGTGTGCTAACTTAATGATCGCCGTGCGGGGTCGCTGACCCCGCCGGAATCGCACTGCCGTGCGCGGCTACGTTTTGCCTCGGGTAACTCTGGAGAGTCACCACCGGGAATATGGAGCACACCGAGCCCGCCTGATCGCCGTGCGGGGTCGCTGACCCCGCCGGAATCGCACTGCCGTGCGCGGCTACGTTTTGCCTCGGGTGACTCTGGAGAGTCACCACTGGGAATATTGACAGCGCCGAGCCCGCCCGAATCATGAATTGCGCCGAGCCGGGCGTCCCCGCCCGGTCGGTATACATGAGCGCGGCGGCGAATCTCCAGATTCGCCCCAATGAAATGAATCCCTACTACGACAAGTACTTATGGAGGGGAAATGGGCTTCTATATAAGGAAAAGCCTGCGCGTTGGCCCTCTCAGATTTAATCTTTCCAAGTCAGGAATTGGTGTTTCGGCCGGAGTCAAGGGGCTTCGTCTCGGGTCAGGGCCGAAGGGCAACTATGTTCACATGGGGCGATACGGATTATACTATCGGCAGTCACTCCCTTCAGGCAATGCTCCAGCTTTCTATCCAGAGACTCCCACTAGGCCAACGACTCCGAGATATCGCAGTGCATCAGTTGCCGAGGAAGCATCCTATAGTGCTTTTAAAGAAATTGAATCCGCCGATGTGCAAGGGATGGTTGATTCCACATCAAGTGGACTTCTAGAGGAGTTGAATGCAAAGCACAGGAGACCTCGCTACTGGATAATTGCAGCTGTAGCGGCCTTTGTTGCCAACCTTGTTGCATGGGCTGCATCTGCTCCGACATGGATTATTATTGCTCTTCCAATTATTTCTATCCCAGGAGTCCTATGGATTGCGTGGAGAGATGAATTGGCAAAATGTGTGGTTCTCTTCTATGATCTTGAACAGGAGTTTGAAGATGCCTATTGCTCTGTCTGCAAAGAGATTGATGAACTAGCTTCCTGCGCCAGAGTCTGGCATGTAGACAGTGCAGCACAAGTTCATGATAGAAAATATCACGCAGGTGCTTCCTCACTTGTCAGTCGGAATCGAATCTCAATTTCGACTGGTCAGCCTCCATATGTTCGAACCAATATTGCCATTCCTTCGATACCAGTTGGACGACAGAGATTATTCTTCTTCCCGGATCGCCTGCTGGTGTATGCCAGCAATGGCGTAGGCGCGATTGCCTATTCTGATCTCAACCTTGGTATATCGTCCACCAACTTCGTTGAGGAGGAAGGCGTGCCAAGCGACTCGAAAATTGTTGGTCAAACCTGGCGATACGTAAATAAATCAGGGGGACCAGATCGTCGTTTCAATAACAACCATCAAATTCCTGTATGTCAATATGCACAACTTTGGCTGAAGAGTCCTTTAGGCTTAAATGAGCTTATTCAGGTTTCTAAGATGGGAGTTATTGAGGGACTAATCCAATCAATCCTTAAATTATCATCCGTTCTAAAGCCGCCTGAGGCAAACAAAGAGCCTCAAGGCCTGCTTTCCTAACATTTGGTTTCTTAAAGAGGTCCTTCCGTGTCTTCCATCACCTACGTTCCCTATCAGCAGAAGGATGAGCCGACCCGAAAGGCGGCGATCGTCCGTGTGGATTTTTCCCTCGACGGCTTCAGCGATGAAGACGTGCAGCTGCTCGGTCATCTGTCCGACGCCGTCAGCTTGATGAATCCCGTCTATCGCGATCAGTTCGAGCCGAAGACATTCGCCGTGTTGCGTGCGCTGTCCGGGCTGATGAGCGTCGCTTCGCCCGAACAGAAAGTCGCGCTCCAGAACTACGAGACCATGCTCCACCTGCAGAACAGCCCGTATTCGCTGCTGCCGCGCAAGAACCATCTGCTCGCTCTGAAATCCGAAGAGGTGAAGCAGCTTGCCAAGAAGGCAGGCAAAGAGTGCGAGGCCGATCTCGAAATCGCTGGGCCGTTTTTCTTCGAGGGTCTCGCGCTCCCCGACAAGGCGGGCTTTTATCCGCACGACATGACGGAAGAAGAATATTCTGCGTTGGGCGAAACCTCAAACCTCGTCAACGTCATGTTCCAGAGACAGAACGGCAAGATCACGCCGCGCGTCAATGAAGAACGTTACCACGCCGCGCTGACGCCGATCATCGCCCACCTCGAAGCCGCCCGCGAGCACTGCCGCTATCCCGAGTTCCGCGTCTATCTCGACGGAAAAATCGAGGAACTCAGGCACGGTACCAAGGAATCGCGACGCATCGCCGATTTTCTGTGGATCAGGCACAAGGCTCCGATTGACGTGATTATCAGTACCGCGCTCGAAGTCTATCTCGACAACTGGAAGAACGCGCGCGGCGAAGCGGCCGGAGTAGTACTCGTGGAAAATGCGGAGGCGCAATCGCTCTTGAAAGCCTGCGTGGATCGTCTGCCGCATCTCGAAGCAACCGCGCCGTGGCAGCACAAGAAGTTAAAAATTGATCCGTCCACGCTGCCGCATCTGCGCTTCGTGGACGTGCTCAACTGGAGCGGCGATTACGTCAACAGCCCGATGACAATCATCGCGCAGTCGCTGCCCAACGATGATTGGGTGGTGTCGCATCTCGGCTCGGTCAACATGGTCTATCGCAACACCGGGAAAGCCGTTCACAGTCTCTCCGGTGATCTCATGGCCAAAGAGTTCATGACCGCAGCGGCTTTCGAGCAATATCGCGAAGTGCTCTTCGAAGCGTCGCAGATTCACTCGGCTCTGCACGAACTCGGTCACACCACAGGAGCCATGGACCCCGATCATCAGAGCAGGCAGGCCCGCGATTATCTCGAAGCGGAATATTCTCCGCTCGAAGAAGCGCGCGCGGAATTATTCGCCATGTTTGCTATGACCCGCATTGCCCGCGATGGCATTATCAGCGAATCCATGGCGCACGCCGGTCACTACAGCATGCTCATCAGCATGGTGCAGGGGCTGCGCTTCAAGCCCGAGCAGGCGCACGTGAAGGCGCGCAACCTGATGTATCACTTCTTCCTCGAGAAGGGAGGAGTTCGCGAAGTCACGGAAAATGGCGTGTGCAAGTTTGACATCCATCTCGCGACGATAGACGCGCTGGTCGAAGAGATTCTCGGCGAGATCGGCAATATCAAGGCCGCGGGCAGCAAGGAGAAAGCAGCCGCTCTGCGCGAGAAACTCTGCTTCGAGGATCATCGGCGCGAGGAAATCGAGAAGCGAACGCTCGCGTTTCCTCTGGGACGCGGTTTGATTTTCCCTCAGATCAAGCAGTCGGGCGGCCGCTATTTGCGCGAACTGGAGTACCCGGCAACCTTCTCCGAGCAGCCGAAGTTTAAAGCGGGACTGATCTCATAACGTTCTCGATTCATTACACTGTGAATTGATTCGCAAGGAAAGGCGGCATTTCGTTGCGACGAGATGCCGTTTCGTTTTGTAGACGAACGAGTTGATAAGCTTGACGGCGATTCTCGACTTGGCGAAGCCCGGCGACCGGATTTTTATGGTCAGCTGCGGCAGCGGCGCGGGTTCCGATGGTTTCATCTACACCGCAACCGACAAAATTAAAGGAAAAGCGAAGATGGCTCCCCAGACGCACCAACAGCTCGACGAAAACAAAGTGTATCTTGACTATGGAACATACGCCAAGTTCCGCGGCAAAATTCTCATGGCGGGGGACTGATACCATGCGAATCAATTCCCTTACGATGGCTGATCGCTTCGCACCGTCGTCCGAACGTGCCCTGACCTGGTGGGTGTACCAGATCGTTGTTGTCGCCTGTGCCAGCGCGTTGATCGCTTTCTCCGCTCAGATTTCCGTTCGACTTCCCTTCAGCCCGGTTCCGGTGACCGGACAGACGTTTGGAGTGCTTCTGACCGCTGCGGCGCTGGGCCGCGTGCGGGCCGTGGCGGCAGTCTCTGCGTATCTTCTGGAAGGCTTCGGCGGTCTGCCGGTTTTCGCGGGAGCATCGGCGGGATTCATTCATCTCTTCGGTCCGACCGGCGGCTATCTCTTCGGTTTTCTTCCCGCGGCGTGGTTGATGGGCTGGCTGACTGAGCGCGGCTGGAATCACCACTGGCAAACGGCGGCTCTGTCCATGCTGATCGGTTCGGCGGTGATTCTTGCTGCCGGAGCCATGGTTCTGGGACTCTTTGTCGGATACGCGAGGGCGATTCAACTGGGAATCCTCCCGTTCTTGGCGGGTGACGTTCTGAAAATTGCGGTAGCGACGATGATGCTGCCCGTCGCGCATCGGATTCTCGGAAACGGGAATTGAGTGACGAACTAATTCGACAGCGAAGATAGAGAGACAACAAAGGAACGCTCCATGCGAGACGTAGCCGTTATCGGAGTCGGGGTCAACAAGTGGGGAGAACTTTGGGACAAGTCGCTGCGCGATATTTTCGTCGAAGCGGCGCTCCTGGCCATGCGGATGGAGTGGATGGACGTTGCGCTGGTCTGAATGACGTCGTCATGGTCAGCGGCGTCGAAAAAATGCTCGACGTGGACGGCGGCGTGCGGATCACGACTCAGGTCACGGATGTCCCCGCGGATCAGATCCAGATCGGCATGCGCGTTCGCGTCGAATTCCGGAAGATTGCCGATGATGGTCCCGAGGGGATTCATTTGTTCGGCTGCAAAGTCGTGCCGGAATAACCGCGCCCGGCATTCAAGGAAAAAAGCGTCCCGGCCGTTTGGCCGGGACGCTTCATTTTCTCAGAGACGGAACGGCTATGGAGCGTCCGTTCCGATCACTCGGTAGAATCTCACGGTGGCTTCGCCCATCGCATTGGTGTCGGTGAAGGACATGGGCTGTCCCGCGGCGAGTCCCGTGACCGTGCCTTCCAGCGTTTCATAGGAACCGCTGGCAGACGGCGCACTGTAGATGCGGTAATAGGGGGCGCCGGTGGACGTCCAACGCAGCCGCGCGCTCGTGATACCCGAGCTGTCCGTTCGCGATATCGTCATCACGACCGGTGCCAAAGAGAAGCCGCAGGCACGAATCATCCGATTGCCCGGCCGGGCGTTCTCTTGGGTGGCGTCCTCGCTGTACCAGGCCTCGTCGCACGCGTCGTAGATATAAGAAAGATGCGATCGTGCTCCCAGCGTATCGTGGGCGAACGCCGAGGGATTTGTGAGTGGCACGGCATTTTCGACGGACAGATAGAACGGAGCATCAAGCTGCAGCGGTTCGCCGTTGATACGGCTCACGACCTCCGCCCACGCTGCGCCAGTGGGCAATCCGCCGACCACGTTGCCGGCACAGCCCGTGGTATCCGTGAACAGCACCGTTCCCGGCATGCCGTCCGGTCCGTTTGAATCCCAAACGCGGAAGACGATAGGCGAATAACTGGCATTCTGACAGGTTGGGCAAATGGCAAAGCGGCCCGCGCACAGCGCATAGGGATACGTGCCCGGATCGAATTTCACCGCCCAGAGGAAACCGGGGCCACTCACCCAGTTGTAGTTTTCGGCTGTTCCGTCGTCATAGGCGGTCCACAAAGTGCTCCACGTCCCGACGTCGAAATGGAGTGTTCCATCGTCGGGAAAGACGCTCGACAAAAGCTGCGGATCAGTGGCGCGCAGATAATACTCGTAACGTCCGCTATTCACAGAAGGAATCGTAACGGAGAACTCGTCAGGATTCACCGTGGGGACGAACTCCAGCGAGTCCCATAATCCCGCGCCGGTTTCGCGATAGAGAAGTCGGGTCACGAATCCCGGTTCGTCGTCGGTGACGATGGTCACAAAGGAAACGGCTCCGGGCTGAGTATCGGCGTGCGGCTGATGGACGATTACCGGAGGGGTGCCGATTGTGAAGTTGGCTTCCGACGTGTCACCGACGGTGGGGATATTCGATCCGAACACGCGGATGCGCGCGGTACTGGAGGCCGGTGTCGTCACGATCCATGTTTCGGCATCCATTGCTCCGGGGGAGATGCGTTCCCAGAGGCCGGACGGATAGTTGCGATTGATCTCAACTTGGGCAAGTCCCAATCCGACGCTGTTCCATTCGATAATCTGCAGGCTGCCGGTTGCCCAGTATTCTCCCCCGTTGGGGTACAGCAGGGTCAGAGTTGGCATCGTGATGGTAAACGACGCATCGGATGTGTCCGCATAGGATGGATCCTCGACGCTGGTCACGCGGATGCGAGCCGTCCCGGCGGCCGCGGGAGACGATACCATCCATGCCCGCGATCCGGAATTTGTCGCGTTGTCGAACAGCATCTCCCACGTTCCGCTCGGATAGTTCCGATCAATCTCGATATCCACCGCTCCTTGAATCCCGCTGGTCTGCCATTGGATATTATGAACCTGTCCCACGTACCAATTCTCGCCGCCGTCGGGCTGAGTGACTTCAACCGACGATACCAACTGCCCGCTGAAATCCGTCGTGAACAGAATCGCCAATTCGTTCTGCAGCGTCGCCGCGCCCGGTCCGTACTGATTGCCGTAGTAGTAGTCCAGACCGATGGAGTGATCTCCATTCTGAATCCCGACGGTTGCATAGGGATTATCGTTGTCGCCGCCGGTGTTCGAGTTGGGCGTACAGTATTGATACTGAACCTTGATCTTGCCGTCTCCGGTGACCGACTGATAATAGGCCGGGTCATAGAGAATGACTTGGAAGTATTCCAGAATGCTGGTATTGTGCACCAGCTTGGCCCGCCATTCGACGATATACTGATGGGTGAACGCATCGTAGTAATGGTACACGTTGTTGTCCGTCCCGCTGATCCACAGATCGTCCCAGTATGCCGCCACCATGTACGGAGGTCCAAGCGGGGAACCCATGCGATAATTCCGATAGTCCATCATGGGATAGGAACCAAACGCCAGCCAGCCGTTGGAGCACACCGTGATCTGAGTGAACGAGCTGTCGTAAAACGTGAAACTGAACGGCAGCGTGAGCGTCTGACTGTCGTCCTGATTATCGCCCGTGTCCGAGAATCCCAGCGATGTCCCCGGTCCGCCCGGTCCGATTTCGATCCAATCATAGGACGCTGCTGTTCCGACCGGATGCGTCTCCGTGCTGTCGAACGCGTAGTAGCCGTGGGCATCCGGGCCGGAGGGACTGGTGGAAGTACGGTTGCCGATCGTGATGACGAAATTGGTCGTGAGCGGCGTGAACAGCGTGGAATCGGTGGTGTAGAAATTACTGCTGTCAAAGACCGTGCTGTCACGGAAGCCGTGGCTGTCTGTGATCAGCAGCTCCATCACCGCGCGATGACCTTTAAACGCGCCGGGGGCAACCTCGATGTGAAAGTGACTGGTGTCGTTGGTGGCGTTGGTCAACCCGACGTTGCCGTAATTGCCAATGGAATCGCTGACGTAAATGAACGGGTCGAGTGAACGCAGGATTCCCTGCGCGCCAACCAGCGATTGTCCGCCCGCATTCATAAAAGTGACTGTTAGGTCGCCGTTGTCGCCCGGATCCACAGACCCGTTGAACGCGTAGTGGACATACTCGACGTCGGGTGCCACTGGCGTCAGATCAACGCGCACCGTCTCCGCGCCCGCCGATGACGTGAGATTCAGGAAGAAAGTCACCGGCTCCAGATTGAAAACGGAGGTGAT
>JAQTRJ010000304.1 GCA_028711875.1 bacterium
TAATTGGCATAGACCGCACCGAGGCGGCTATAATATAGAGTATAAACATGAGCCGTGTCCGAGACTGTCGTTCCGACGACGACGTCGCCGAAATCAATAGAATCCGTAGGCTCTTCATCCCACCACATATCGCGCCCGGTGCAGGGCGGGGCATCGTGCCGAAAGCGCTGGTCGTATTTCAGCTTGCGAAGGTAGCCCGTGCTGCCGTTGGTGCTGCGATGCATGTAGCCGCGCCGTCGCTGGCAAATGGCTCCGAACACATAAACGGTTCCCCGATCATCGGGCGAGCAATCGCAAACATAGCCGCTGTCGGGATCGTTCTGGTTCTCGAAAGTGAAGCTGCCGCCCAGAGCATACAGCGCGGCGGTAATCACGACGTCTGTAGAATCGCGATTGATTTGGCTCAGGCCCGCCCAGCCCGAGTTCCAGCGGCCATTGGCGGGCGTGTTGCGAATCTTGATGTCGCCTTCGGAAACCAACGCGAGCATGTTCTGGCTGGACTCAGGGGTGACGCCGGTAAGTGAGTCGGAGTCTGCATAGAGGATGTCATCCTCGATCTCGATGACATGCGAACTGCCGATGGTGACTTTGCCTTGAACAATTCCTTTCAGGCGCAGCGGCGCATCCACGAAAATGCAGGTCGGAAACGAGAGATTGATCGGCCAGCTATCTGAGCTGTCTATCGGAGTACCGCGCGGCCACCGCCACATTTTACAAATTCCATTTCCGAATCGAGCGTAGTATATCATCCCGGGTGCGTTATAGAAATGACCTTCTGCAGTCGCGCCATTGCGGAGGCGCTCCGCGCGCTCGGGAATCGGCACCGGCGGCGCGTTGAAAGAAGGCGGCGGGCCATAGAAGTAAGGATTGTAGGCAGTGCCGTGCCAAAAATCATCTGCGGTCGTACTCACACGGTCGAGAAAGACCGGGTCCTGCATAATGGCGATCTGGCTGTTGGAATGAACCGGGCCGTCCAGCGTGTCGCCGTGCCAGAACCTATTATGCTCGCCGAAGACCGTCATCTCCTCGTCGGTCAGCCAAAGGTAATTGAGTGCTCGCGCCGTTCCGATGAGCGCGCCGAGCGCCAGAATAAGGATCAGAATTTTTTCCGAACTGCTCATGGTTCCCTCCCGATTTTGAAGCAAAAATATATCTTCTTACTGTCATTCTGGACACCGCGCGATCCCACACGCCGGAGCATGTGGGCTAGTGGGCTGAAGGGTGCGGGCGTCCAGAATCTGTGCGCCGAGCCGGGTTTAGCGCAGATGCATTCCCCCCCACGATCAACTCACCACGCGTAACCCGGCCGGAATCTCCCCTACTTCACCAGCAGAATCTTCTGCATCACGGTTTGCTCGCCCACCAGCGCCGCGATCAGAAAACCAAAATCAGCAGCCTCGCAAACCGTTTCATGTGCCCTCCCGGCATTCACTCGTTAATGATGCTTTCCATGCAAACCGAGCACGACTCTGCACAAAATGCAAAGCCTTCCGCGTGCAGAACAAATTCATCCTGCACGCGGAAGGCTCTGCAAACTGTTAACTTCGCAGACGGCGGCGGGATCGGAATTACCCGTCACATCCCGTCATTGAGATCAGCCAAGAAGAAGAAATTCAAGGCGTTGACAGAGCCGTTGGGGGTAGCCCACCGAGCCGCCCGTAAAGACCCTGACTTATCAAATAAGTGCAACAACAAGGCCGAAAAAAGAACGGGCGGCCACTCAGGGCCGCCCCTACCATCGCATTCCTGCGCGGCGGCGAATCTCCAGATTCGCCCCAACGGACAGCGCGGTATCGGCTGCTTGCAGCCGACCCGTCCCAAGCCGATTACTTGAAAAAGCCCTTGATGATCTCCACGACCTCTCCGCCCACGCGGTTCTGGCCCTCGACGGTGGCCGCGCCGATGTGCGGCATGGCGATCACCTTCGCATGCTTGGCCACGTCCTGCCGCGGAGCCGGCTCGCCGACCCACACATCAATCGCCGCGCCGCGCACCTTGCCCGAGTTCAGCGCCGCCAAAAGCGCATCTTCATCCACCACGCCGCCGCGCGCGCAGTTGACCAGAAATACGCCATCCTTCATCTTGGCAAACTCATTCGCGCCGATCTCCGGTCCGGCCTTCTTGTCGAACGGAATGTGCAGGCTGATGTAGTCGGCCTTCGCGATCACTTCCTCTTTCGTGTGCAGCGGAATGGTTTTGTCGCGCACGGCATTCGGGAACTTGTCGTAGGCCATCACGGACATTCCCAGCGCGCGCGCTTTATCCGCGAGACACGAACCGATCCGGCCGAGACCGACGAGTCCCAACACCTTGCCGCCGACTTCCGTGCCCTTCGAGAAGGCTTTCTTCTCCCACTGGCCGTTTTTCATGGTGTGATCGGCGGCGGGAATTTGCCGCGCGAGAGCGAACATCAGTCCCAGCGCGAGTTCAGCCACCGATGCGCTCGACGCGCCGGGCGTGTTGCGCACTTCGATGCCCTTCGATTTCGCGTAGGCGACGTCAATATTGTCCACGCCCACGCCGCCGCGGACGATCAGCTTCAGGTTCTTGCCGCCGTCAATGACTTTGGCGGTGACTTTCGTGGCGCTGCGCACCACGCACGCGTCGAACTTGGCGATTTCGCGCGCCAGATCGTCTTCAGGATAGAACTGCTCGACGATGTCGTGTCCGAGTTTTTTCAGCTCGGCAATGGCAGTCTTATCCATGCCGTCGGAAATGAGAATTTTAGCCATGATGCCCTTCGTGGTTAATGGGGAAATCGAAAAAGCGAATTGCGGAAAATCCGGTAGCGCCGCGCCCTGGAACGAAGTGAAGGGCTGTGCGCGAATTGTAGCGACACAGCTTGCTGTGTCCTTGTTGTAGCGCCGCACTGCCGTGCGCGAATTGTAGCGACACGATTGATCGTGTCCTTGTAGATGCAAACGGCAGTTTGCCCGTAGGGGCTGATTGCATCGCCCGACTGTAGTTTCACGCGGCAATGCGTTGGCGCCATTGCCGGTCTGGAGACCGACAACGGCGAGCCAAAAACTATTCCTTGGGACGGATCTGGAGATTCGCCGCCGCGACTGATTCTCTCCCCCACTTTGTGGGAGGGAGGAAGGGAGATCAGAAATTCGTCCGGAGCGCGACGATCAGATTCCGTCCCGGCGCGCTGATCCCCGAAGAGAACGGGCGGTAGTGGTGATCG
>JAQTRJ010000305.1 GCA_028711875.1 bacterium
CTCCAACTCCCAATTTTACTTGATATTCACGGAACTCGTGCGTATATTCTGTCGTAAACTTAGGATGGAAGCCGGGCAGACTTCTTTTTACCGACGCAACTGCCCCTCCATCAGGGACGACTGTCCAGCAAAATGAACCCTACCGCCTGAAGGACCCCACCATGAACGATTCGGGCTGGCTTCCTGATACCACCGTGGAAGCGAAATCCCGGCGCTCGACCCGCATCCGATATCACTATTTCGGATGGTCTTCGAGCGATCGCCCGCTGGCGGCCGCCGGACCGGCGTGGTCACCCGCCATTGATCTCTACGAAACCCTTGATGAATGCGTCGTTGAGATGAATCTCGGCGGCGTCCCACCCGATCAGATTCAGATTCAGTGCGACAATCATGCCGTTCGTGTTTTCGGATCGCGGCCCGAACACCGGGAATCGGCAGTCCGCTGTTACCACGTGATCGAAATCGAACGCGGGAACTTCTCCCGGACGGTGGACCTGCCATCCGCGGTGGACCCGGCCACGATTCAGGTGACGGTCTACGACGGCATGATCGTGGTTCGCGTCGCGAAACGGGAAGGGGGATCGCTTCCCGGCTGCTTCCCCGCCGATTCCATGGAGGGCTTGGAATGAGCGCTGCCGACGGAAAAACCGCCCCGGTCAAACCGGATCCGCCCGACGGCGGAGGCGAAACGCTGCGCATCCCCAATGTGCTGTCGGCGATGCTCGTCAACGACGTCATTATCTTCCCGAACACGATTGCTCCGCTGGTGGTAACGGCCGAGCCGGTGATCCAGCTCGTCAACGACGCGCTCTCCGACTCGAAAATGCTCGCCGCTTTCGCCCGCGTCCCCGAGCCGGTTTCCGAGCGGCCGGAGGATCAGTTCTTTCAGGTCGGCACGGCCGTGCAAATCCTGAAGATGTTCCGAGTGCCCGATGGCAGTTTGCGGCTCTTGGTTCAGGGACTCGTACGCGTTGACCGAAAAGCCGTCATTCAGCACACGCCCTATCTGAAGGTCGAGATCCGGGTGCTCGCGCCGCCCCAGCCCAAACCCGGCATGATGGAGATTGAAGCCTTGATGCGGCGCATTACCGACGACTTCACGAAGCTGTCGGATGCCGGTCAGCAGATTCCCGAAGAAGTCAAGATCGCCGTCTATAATATCACCGACGCGGGAGCGCTGGCCGATATTGTCGCCTCCAATCTCAATCTTTCGCTCGAGCGGAAGCAGGAGATTCTCGAGGCGAACGATCTTCGAACCCGACTCGGCTTGGTCGCCGCGCAGCTCGCGCGCGAATTGAAGATTACCGAACTCGGCTCGGAAATCCAGAACAAGGTCGAAGGCGAGATCGCGCAAAGCCAGCGCGAGTATTTTCTCCGCGAGCAACTCAAGACGATCCGGCACGAACTGGGAGAAGATTCGGAGGACGGCACCGAGATCGAAGAGCTGCGCAAGCAGATCGAAGACGCCGCCATGCCGCCTGAAGCCGCCGACGCAGCCGCGAAGGAACTGGAACGCATGCGGCGGATGTCCACGTCCTCGGCGGAATATACGGTGTCGCGGACCTACATCGAATGGCTGGCCGCGCTGCCGTGGCAGAAGTCTTCTCAGGAACTGCTCGACGTGAAGCGCGCGGAGAAAATCCTCGATCGCGATCATTACGGCTTGCGCGACGTGAAAGATCGCATCCTCGAATTTCTGGTGGTGCGCAAGCTGCGGCCGACCGGCAAGGGGCCGATTCTGTGTTTCATCGGACCGCCCGGAGTGGGGAAGACCTCGCTCGGACGGTCCATCGCCTCGGCCTTGAATCGCGAGTTCTCGCGGATGAGTCTGGGCGGCATGCACGACGAAGCCGAAATTCGCGGTCACCGCCGCACCTACGTCGGCGCGATGCCCGGACGGATCATGCAGTCCATTCGCCGGGTCGGCGTGCGCAATCCGGTGATGATGCTCGACGAGATTGACAAACTCGGCAGCGACTTCCGCGGCGATCCGGCCTCGGCGTTGCTCGAGGTGCTTGATCCCGAGCAGAATGCGACCTTTCAGGATCACTATCTGAGCGTGGAGTTCGATCTGTCTTCGGTGTTTTTCATCACCACGGCCAACGACGTGGCGCAAATTCCCCCGCCGCTGCGCGACCGCATGGAGATCATCGAGATTCCGAGCTATATCACGCCCGAAAAAATCGAGATCGCCCGGCACTATCTGGTGCCGCGCCAAGTCCGGGAAAACGGCCTCAGCGCGTCGAAGATTCGGTTCACCGACACGGGACTGCGCGCGATCGTCGAAGGCTACACGCGCGAGGCTGGCGTACGCCGGCTCGAACAACAGATCGCTTCAGTGTGCCGAAAGGTCGCGCGCGACCTCGTGGCCGGGAGAATCCGCAGTGCCACCGTGAGCGAACGCACGCTGGGAAAATACCTCGGCCCGGCCCGGTTCATCGAGGACGAACTCGATTTTTCTATGCAGCCCGGTGTGGCGCTGGGACTCGCGTGGACGCCCGTCGGAGGCGACGTCCTGGTGATCGAGTCCACATGGATGCCCGGCAGCAAGCAGCTGCAGGTCACGGGGCAGCTCGGCGACGTGATGAAGGAGTCCGCGCAGATCGCTCTGTCGTATCTGCGGTCGCGCGCGGCGCGGTTCGGCCTGGACGACAAACTGTTGGCGCGGCGGGACATTCACATTCATGTTCCCGAGGGCGCCACGCCGAAAGACGGGCCGTCCGCGGGGGTCACGCTCGTCACCTCGCTGGCGTCGCTGTTCACCGATCGTCCGGTGAAAAACAAATTGGGGATGACCGGCGAAATCACGCTGACCGGACGCGTTCTGCCGGTAGGCGGCCTGCGCGAGAAAATCGTCGCCGCCAGCCGGCATGGCTTGAAAACGATTCTGCTGCCCGTGGAGAATAAAAAGGACCTGTTTCACGTGCCGCAGTATATCAAGTCCCGCTTGGATTTTCGCTTCGTCAAAGATATTGATGAAGTGCTCGATTTGGCGCTGAAACCGACGTCGTCTCGCAAGCGTGCCAAGTCGTGAGCAGCGGTCTTGTTCCCGTACGCGCTTGGCCGATCTGGGACGCGCTGTTCCCGCCGCTCTGTGCAGTATGCGCGGAGCCTTTGGAAGACGGCGCGATTCTCTACTGCGCGTCGTGCTGGGCGAATGCCCCCACCGCCGATTT
>JAQTRJ010000306.1 GCA_028711875.1 bacterium
AAATCCGTTCACGCCGCCGACGTAGACGGAGACGGTCGCATGGACGTGATCGGCGCGGCGCTTTACGACAACGATGTCAAATGGTATCGCAACGGTGGCGGCGATCCCATTCAATGGACGACGCATGTGATTGACGGAAATTTTGGCGGCGCACACCGCGTTCAGGGAGTGGATTTGGATGGGGATGGAGATCTGGACGTGGTGGGAGCGGGCTACGTGAGTCATCAGATCGCGTGGTGGCGCAATGACGGCGGGGAGCCGATCGCGTGGACGAAGCAGATCATCGCCCGCAGCTTCGTGAACGCCTGCATCGCGCAGGCGGCGGACCTGGACGGTGACGGACGACTCGATGTGGCCGGAACGGCGCAGGGAACGAATCAGGTGTTTTGGTGGCACAACGACGGCGGGGATTCGATCGTGTGGACTCCGCACGTGATTACGAATGATTTTTACCGGGTGTGGCCGTTGTGGGTATTCGACGCGGATGCCGACGGCGACAGCGACGTCGCGGCGGGCAGCAGCTTTGAGGGGACCAACGAGGTGAAGCTGTGGCGAAACGAGGGCAGTGCGGCGGCGGACAACCGGTTTCATCCGCTCCCTGCGGGATTTCTGATTTCCGTCTCTCCCAATCCGTTCAACGGATCGGCGATTCTCCGCTATACCGTTCCGCGCGCGATGCGGATCCGGCTCGCCGCGTTCAATTCTCTGGGACAGGAAGCGGCGACGCTTGCAGAGGGCGAGATCGAAGCCGGAAACCATGAGCTGCTGTGGGATGCGTCGTCGCTGCCCGGCGGAATTTATTTTCTGTCGCTGACGGGAGACGGCGAATTCAGGGAGGTGCGCAAGGCGCTGCTGCTGAAGTAGCGGACGGAATCGCGCGGCGGATCGAGACGTGAACACCCGAGGCTTGTTGACCTCGGGTGTTCTCAATGCTCTCGCAAGCCGGGGACGCTCAGTCTTCGACCGCAGCCAGGGAGAAGGTGCTGACGGAAATTAGATGTCCCGACTTGCGAGCTTTCGTTTCCAGATAATGACGGTTGTGCGGATTGGGCGGCACGAGATGGGGAATGCGCCTTCGAATGTCTATTCCATGCGCGCGCAATCCCGACACTTTTTTAGGATTGTTCGAGAGCAAATGAATGCTCTTCACGCCGAGCGCTTTGAGCATTTCGGCGGCGACGGCGTAATCGCGTTCGTCGTCACGGAAGCCGAGCGCGTGGTTCGCTTCCACCGTGTCCAGTCCCGAATCCTGCAGCGCGTAGGCGTGAATCTTGTTGACGAGGCCGATGCCGCGGCCTTCCTGCCGCAGGTAGAGCACGATGCCCTTGTCCTGCGAGGAGATATATTTCAAAGCGGCCTCAAGCTGATCGCGGCAATCGCAGCGCAGCGAGCCCATGACGTCGCCGGTCAGACATTCCGAAGGCAGGCGCACGGGAACGTTGCCCGCATTTTTCACGTCGCCGCGAATGATGGCCACGTGTTCCTTGCTGTCGTTGCTTTCGAACGCGACGATGGTGAATTCGCCGAAGCGCGACGGCAATTTCGCCGTGGCGGCGATGCGAACGTGCGGATGGCCTTCGCAGGGCGTGGCGGTCAGATCGGGGATGCGAAGGGCGGGGAGGGCCATAGAGTTTGTCCCTTTAAAGAGTGAATTATCGTCTATTCTAATATATGAACTTCGGGAATCATGACAAAGTTTCTCTGATAAAAAAAACCAGAAGACAGAAAATGAAAAGAGCCGAGGAACCGGCTCTTTCTAATAAATTGTTTTATAAGATATAACTCTCATTTGAGCAGCATTATCTTCCTTGAAATCATCCCGTTCGCAGCTTCCATTCTGGCGAAGTAGAGACCCGAGGGAAGATCGCGGCCGTTGAAGCTGTGGCGGTGCTCGCCGGAAGAAAGACGGCCGAGATCGGCGGCGTAGACCACTTGCCCGAGCAGGTTGAACACGCGTAGAGTCACGGGCGACGGCTGCGGCAGCGTGAACGAAAAGATCGCTGTCGGATTGAAGGGATTGGGATAGACGGAAAACGAGAACTCGTTCGGCACGAAAGGCGTCGGGGTGATGAACGTCGTGTCCAGCGGCGGCAGAGCGAAGCAGGCAATGAAACCGTCTCCGTAACCGCCATACTGATCCTGAATCGCATTGGGTGTTCGTGGGAAATCCCCCGAACCGGTATGCCCGCCCAACCACACCGTGTCGGGGGCTGTGAACTTCACGGCATAGCCATACTCGACATGCCAGCCGCCCAGAAACGTGCTGTATTGTAGCGTTCGCAGATCCCGGCTCAGCCTCGCCACGAACATGTCCGAATAGCTGGTGGGCAATCCGTCGTTGTTGATCAGCGTGTCGAAGGCTCCCTGCGTCACCGGGAAATCGCAGCTATAGGTTTCTCCCGCCACGGTGACACTCCACTCGTCGCTCGTTACTCCAAGAACTTTATCACTCCCGCCATTGCCCTTCAGGAATGTTGACGCAGCGATTGTATTCGGGAGATTGATGATGGTGACGAAACCTGCTTTCCGCACAGGGTTATCCGGCCCTACCGTATCAAAGGCTCCGGAGGTCACAGGAAAATCCGATGAACGCGTCTCACCAACCAGCATAATCCGCTCTGAATCGATGGCATCTATCCCCCAACTCCGATCGTCATGACAGCCACCCAGATAGGAGCTGTATTCCAATTCGTTCTCGTTCAGATTCCAGCGCATGAAAAAGCCGTCGCCCCATCGAGCCGTGTCGGTTCCAATGTCACCCTGAAAGGCATCGGGAGTGACCGGAAAATCGGTTGCGCGAGTATACCCAGAAATCCATAACCGACCCGATGAAAGAAGCCTGATGTCGCGAGCTTGTGTTAATGCATCGGCTGGGATATAGGTGGAATAGGTCAGCTCTAACATGGAAGAATCAAAAACCGAGAGAAAGCCGTAAGTGACCACGGCGATTCGCTCCGGGAACAGAGCATCCGGAGTGATCGGAAAGTCCTCCGAAAGAGTGCCTCCACACAAGTAGATGTGCCCCAGACTATCTACTTCAATATCAAGCACCCCATCTTGCCTCTCTCCACCCAGATAGGACCCGAACTCCAGCGTCGTCCCGTCCCCGCTGAGTCGACCGATCCATCCCTCAGTCGGCCCGGCAAACACGGTGTCGAAGGCATCTTCTGTTAAAG
>JAQTRJ010000024.1 GCA_028711875.1 bacterium
CATGAATCGCTGGTAGGCGCAGAACAGGTCGCCGGTCACGGCGTCCTCGCACAAGCTGGGGATTTGCACGTCGAGGAAATCGTTCCCGGGATCGTTGTGGGACTTGCGGATTCATTGAGAAGACGATAGTGCGTGACAATGGGCGTGAACTGCCGGAACCGATCATCCCAGTGCCAGATCCCCGACCAACCCACGTAGTCATCGCCGGGAATTGCCGGGACGTGCGACGCCAAGAACGCGACGTGAAGAGTTCCGGCTCGGTCGAAGAGAATCGAGCAGTCTTCGTAGATACGAAACGTGTCCGCCGCCGTGGACTCCGTGATGTTTTCCGGATACTCCCAGTAACCCTCGTCTTCCGAAATTCGAAACCATAGATCTCCGTCGCGCGAATAGGCCAGAGCCACGTGACCATTGACCTGAGAACAGGCAATATCCACGGCGGACGAATACTCCAGCGTATCGAAAAGTGTGTAATCTCCGAACAGATCCTGTTGATCCCAGCCGATTTCCAGTCCGAAGCCGTCCGAATCCCATTGCGGATGTCCGCGCGCATAGCAGAGCCGGTAGTGCTCTTCCGGCTCCGAGTCTTGCCGCAGCAGGCAGGCCATGTGCAAGCTGCTGTCGCGCAGAAGAGTGACGCGCGGCCAGAGAAACTCCGCATTGGGACCAGCCTGTGAAAAGGGATAGGTCGTCGTGAAGGCTCCCAATCGCGGGAGATAGTCTATGGAGATCCCACAACGCACTTGCTGGCCCACTGTGCAATGGTAGGTCGGGAAGCACCAGCCCGAAGGAAGCGTGACCAGACAAGGATAGCCCGCCCGCGACGCCGCATCTATCTGCGCGCCATCATCGAAGAGCAAATCGTGCGCGATGGGATCCCACACGTTGTAGAATACGTGGCGGTTTGATAGAGAGCTATTGGAGAATCGCATGAACGCCACATGGGTATATCCCAGATCATCCACGGCGATTTTCCGGGCGACCCGGCCGAATCCGTTGCGGTAGCCCCAAGTCTGTCCAGCCTCGATGCGCTCGCCCAACGGTTCATCAAGAGCCTGAACCGCTCCGCGGGGATCACTTGGTGACGCAAGACAGGGCAGTATCACAAAGTGAAGACAGAGGGTGAACGCTAACGCAATAAAACGCGGATCGTGAGTCCAATGACAACCGAACATGGCAGACTCCCATGATTGAGACTGTTCCGGCTATCTGGCGACCTACGGAATATCTCGCGCCGTGATGACATAGTTCGCATGATCAATCGTCGGAAGCTCATCCGTCCAACTCGTGAAACCTGCATTCTCGACGTAAATCGTATCGCGAAGGACCCAATCCGGATCGGCGCCCCCATCGGGATTTCCGTCGTTGTTGCGCTCGGTCGTCATCCAGATCGCGTAATATCCCGGTTGGGGAGCGGTGAAATGCAATCGCAGCGATCCCTGTGCCGGAAGATAGTAAGCTGTCACATGCTGAGGCGGAGCGGGCGGAACAGGCAGATCGCCGAGTTCGTATTTCTCCAGCGGGTAGGGCGGCACGCCCGGATTGCCGGCGACGAAAACCGTCTCGCGACCCGCGACTCCAAACGGAGACGGCGGGCGATCATATTGGATAAGGCACGAGGTTTCCAGCCGCACACCGCCAGCGGAAGCTGGATCGAGATCACGAATGCGCTCGATCGTGTGAGTATTTTTATTCAGCGCCAACAGCATGCTTGTGGTTTCATCGTAGTCAAGACCCGCGGCGCTCTGATCGCCCGGCGTTTCCCAGGGGACAGGCATGCTCTGCAGAAGAGTCGGAGCATTGTTCACGTCGTACTCCAGCAGAGAATCCGGAGCGCCGTCCTGAATGCACCAGAGATGATTGTTGTCCTCATCGAACGCCAATCCGGTCAGACCGCGATGTCCGACGTCATAGCACGCGATCAATTGTCCGCTCGCATCCGCACAACAGAGAGAATCCTTGTCCAGTTTGGTGAACCAGAAAGCACCGCGCGGATCATAGGCCAGCCCGCTGTAGTTGCGCCAAGAGCCCAGTTGAGGAAGCGAGATCGTGAATACGGTGTCGCAGGAAACGGGATCATAGCCGACAAGCAGTCCCTTGAAGTACACAACGGGCGGGTCCACCACCTCCATGTCCATCACGAACCACACGATCTCCGCCGGAGGAAACTGCGGCAGCGACACGTACTCGCCGTCGCGCACGGCATAGGTGAACGTGTGCGGAGAGCTGAAATCCAGATACATATCGTCTCGACAACGGCCCAGATAGTCGCAGCCGGGAGTCGCATCGAAGTGCGGAAACCAATAGACACCCACGTCCGTGCGCGTATAATCGGGATCAGAGGATTCGGCGGGATCGCCCGCGTCAATGCAGCACGATCGGGTTTCATCCTGCGCAGGATAATTGCTCCACGTGAGATGATAGTCATTTTCACCCGGATTCGCAAACAGCGGATCGCAGGAGATGTTGCCCGTTCCCGGCCAGCCCGCCTCGATATCGCAGTAGGACGCCGTGAAGTCCGCCCGTCCGATCACGTAGATCGGATCTTCCCCAGTGTTGTCCCAGACAATCGTGCCCGAAGCCACCGGGTGCGACGCCGGGTGCGGTTCGGGAAGCACGGAGTGCGACGCAATCCCGCCGCCGTATTGCGCGGCGTTTCCGGAGATCGTGCAGTGCGAGATCGTACCGCTCGATCCATCCCAACTTATGCCTCCGCCCCACTCCCCGGCCGTGTTGTCGGCGATCACGCAATAGGAGATCGCCACGGCATTGGAACGCGAGAGCGCGATCCCTCCGCCGTGATGTTCGGCGGAATTATGGCGAAGTGTGCAGTGGGCGATCGTCGGATTGGAATTGCTGCAATAGACTCCGCCGCCATCGCCATCGCCCAACCCACCCACTGCCGAGCCATACTCAATTCGGCAATACTCCAAGCGCGAAGCGGGATCGGCATTCACAAAACGAATCCCACCCCATACAGCCTCTTCATTCGCGAAGTAGTGCGTGAAGAGAATCGAATCCTGTTCCGTACCGACGGCATTCAGGCGGCCATAGACGTTGAAATCGTAGTGGCCGACAAAGAGAATCTGCACCCCCGGTTCGATAGTGAGCTCATGCCCGGCGGGAACGGATAGGTCACAGAGTGCGATGTAGGGCGAATCTTCGCGCGTAAGCGTTCCCTCGATGTCGCCGCACAATCCCTGACAGACGGTCGTGGATTCGAACGCGCGGGGAACGGCCGCAACGCCCCACGACGACAGCGCCTGCGGGCTGCCGTCGAAGACTGTGCCGAAGCTGGTTTGCGAGGGAGTCCAGTCATACGAACTTGAACTCCCGAGATCGTTCAGGCAGGTCGTGCCGGAAGAACTGCACGTGGCGAACAGAGCGTCGCGCGAGCCTACACCGTAGCTGGTGGTCGTTCCGGCAATATACAGATTCGCATCGGGATTTTCACACATCGAAGCCCCGTGGTCATCCGCCTCGCCGCCGAAGCTCGTTGCCCACTGAAAGACTCCCGCTCCGGACCACTTGGCCAGCAGCACATCCCTCGACATGGTAGCTGATCCGAATTGAGCGCCGGCAACCACCAAGTCTCCGTCCTCCGTCTCGATAACTTGATTCCCCTGTTTTGTATAGGGAAACCCTCCCCCCATGATTTTGCCCCATGACACGTTCAGCTCGGAATCCAACTTCACCAAAATGAGCGAACGACCGGAGAATTCGTCTTCCGCGGAGCCTGTGACCACATAGTCGCCATCGTGCGTCTTCAATAACGACGTGGGCGTTTCGTAGAGATCGCTGTCTCCGATTCGAATCAGAAATCCGGGAATCGGCATCAGGACTTCCGGCTCGAAGGCCGCCAGAAGGACATCGCGACCGATGAGCGATCCTTCAACGGTGCCTGCGACCAGGAATCCAAAGGATGTCTGGACAACGGAATACCCCCGGAATCCCCGCAACTCTCCGCCGATATGTGTGATCTGAAGAGTGTCAAACGCCAGACTGATTCTGGCGATGAATAGGCTGGGGAGATTGAAGGTCCCATACTCCTCGCTGTATCCAGCGACCATCAGATTGCCGGTCAGAGCCTGCGTAATCGAGCAGCCCACGTCATCGGCACTCGCGCCCCAGGTGGAAGCCCCGAGCAGATTTCCCGCGTCGTTGAAACGGGCCAGCAGCATGTCCTTCCCGCCCTGACCATGACTCGTGGTGTAGCCGACGACGGCGATGTCGCCGATGAGCGGGCGGCAGAGCACCGACAATCCCACCTCATCTCCCGATCCTCCAAGAGTCTTTGTCCAGAGCAAGACTCCCTGGGAATCGTACTTGGCCAGCAGGAGATCCCGGCCGCCGCCAAAACTGTCCGTACATCCCGTGAAAACGTACCCGCCATCGCCGGTGCCGGTCATGGAGCAGATAGAATCGCTTCCGCTCGCACCGAACGTTTTGAAGACATAACCGCCTTGTGCCTGGAGCGGGACAGGAAACAGAAGTCCCAGCGTAAGCAACGTGATGACCGTCAAGGATACAGCAGCACTTCGTTTCATGGCCGTCTCCATTTTTTGTCAGACTTGTTTGGTATTACCTGATTGTTCCAAACTGAAATTGAAGAAATGAAACCAGCGCCATCCGTGATTTCAGTTCGGGAATTCTGTCGGGGGACCCTAACCGGGGGAAGGACTCGAACCTCATATATAGAATTGTATAACGGGGTGAAATCTTGCATGGGTCTGTCTCATCAGCGCAAAACCTTCTTAGAAGCAGCATTAGCCCACACGCTCCGGCGTGTGGGATTGCGCGGTGTCCAGAAGGACAAGACGCTCTCTTAGAAGCGCATATCCATGCGGCGCTACGGGAATTCGCGCACAGCAGTGCGGCGCTACGGGAATTCGCGCACAGCAGTGCGGCGCTACGGGAATTCGCGCACAGCGTGCGGCGCTACAGGGTGACTCTGGAGAGTCACCACCGGGATTAAACCTTCTTCGAAGCAGCACTAGCCCACACGCTCCGGCGTGTGGGATTGCGCGGTGTCCAGAAGGACAAGACGCTCTCTTAGAAGCGCATATCCATGCGGCGCTACGGGAATTCACGCACTGCCGTGCGGCGCTATGGGAATTCACGCACTGCCGTGCGCGGCTACGGGGTGACTCTGGAGAGTCACCACCGGGATTCTAAACCAATGTTTCAACGCTGAACCCGGCTCAGCGTGCCCGGTGAGACTGGTTCAGGATCAAGAAAGCCTCGCTTTTTCAAGCGAGGCTGCAACGGTACTCAACAATCCCCGGCGATGATTCGCGCGACGGCTATCTTTTACGGACATCCTCCATCAGCTCTGCGGCTTCCTGCCGGTAGCCCAAGTCCTGCTCCACAATCCATTCCAGAAGCGGCATGGCGCGCGTGGTATCGCCATTCAACAGGTAGGATTGCGCCAGATACCATCGCGTTCGAACGCTGAAGATCATCGAGTTCAAGCTGTCGGCTTTCTGAAGCGCTTCGATCGCCGGAACAGGATCGCGCTGCAGATAACGGCAGACCCCAAGATAGAGCCACCACGGACCCATCTGGGGCTGCAGTTGAACGGCCTGCTCGATGAGAATCGCCGCCGAATCGTAGGCCTGGGCAACATAGAATTTCATGCCCTCGTCAAAGAGTCGCTCCGCTCTCTGAGTCGGCCAATCCCGAAACGTGATGGATTCGTAGGGAAGCGCTCTGAATGACAAGAGCGGTTGATAGCCGTCGGAAACCTGAGGATTCCGGCCAAGAACAAGGAACAGCCCGATGGCCGCCATGGCAGCGGCGGCCGGCGTCCAAACCAGCGGACGCCGCAGCAACGCAAGAATTTTCTCTAAACCGTTTCTTGGGAACAGGGTCACGCCGCGAGCGGCAGAACGACTATGCCTCTGAACGGATGCTCCCTCCCGCTCCAGCGCTTCGAGAATTTCGGCCTTGTGCGCAGTCATGGTATCCGAGACGGCGCGGAACTGCTGCAATTCTTGGCGGCAAAAGCGGCAGTCCATCAGGTGCATCTCAAACGCGTCGCGCTCTGCGTCCTCCAAAGCATCCAATTCATAGTGAGCGATCAGCCTTCCGATCTCAGGATTCGTGCACGCTTTCATGGCCGGTTCCTCCCCTCCGGATTGGGATCCAACACAGCCTTCAGTCTATTTCGGCAGCGATGCACGCGCGAATCGAAAGTCGCTCTGATCAGATCGGGCTCGATCTGTCTCTGCCGTTGAAAAATTTCCAACACCGAATAGCCTTCCAATATCGCGCTATAGTACGCGCGACAGAACAACGGAAGTTTGCTGACGGCTCGGGCTATCCGGGCGATCAAATCGCGCCGTTCGACATCGCCCTCGATGTCCTAGCCGCTTTCGACAGTCGCAGCACTCGCGACGCCGCGAGATTCCCAAAAATCGTCGTCTTCGACTCCGTGCGGATGCGCAGCCGATAATTTCCTCCGCCGGAGCAGATCGCCGATTTTATTGCGGAGCACCACCAGCGCAAAGTAATGCGGATTCTCCGATATGCCTTCCAGTTTCTCCACGACGGTTAGCATTGCTTCTTGCACAACCTCTTCATGAACCGTTCTGTCAAGTCCTCGCAATCTAAATTGCGCCACGGACAACAATCTTTCACGCAGTTGCCGGCAGAGTTCCTCGCGGGCCTTGCAATTGCTTTTTTGGGCTTGACTTAGTAAGCCATTCCAGTCCACGACGGCGTCCCCAGCCGCGCCCTGGTTCTTGCTTGCCGGGTTATCTGCCGTAAACAACGAGCGCTCCCCACGCCAAAGGGTGATCCATCCCTTGCGTCTGACGCTGGATTCGAATGTACCGAAGCGACGCCTCACGCAATGATTCCGAAATGCTCTCCCCGTCAGTCCCGGACATCGCGCTGCTCAAATCGGCGGTGGCTTCATCGGGGATCGGCCAGAGTGCGCATACGATGGTTTGCGCTCCGGCCAGTCGAAAGGCGCGCCGCAGACCATAAATTCCTTCTCCGGGTTCGATATCCCCGATTCCGGAATTACAGGACGTGAGAACCACGAGCTGCGTGCCGCGAAGATCAAGTGAGGCAATCTCCTCGGCGTGCAGGATTCCGTCTTCATCAGAGGTGGTGTCGGAGCAATACTCGCGGCTGCAGGATTCGCCAAGCACCAGACCCGAGTGCAGCAGCGAGCAGGTCATCGTGCGGGCGTCCGGTGAGCGCGCCCCGCGATCTTGATCCCGAACCGACGCCGGATCCCAGTATCCGTGGGTCGCCATGTGAATCGCGTAATTTCCCCGGCAGTACTGGCGAAACATCTTTTCCGTCGCATCTTTGCCGGCCAGCAGAACCGCCGGGGCCCGATGATGCCTGTTCCACTGAGCGATGGCCCTGTTCGCTTCGCGCGTCGAACCGGAAAGATTCGCGCCGAGAACCGTCGCGTCCGTCTGTGGATTCGCACAGTGAGCCAGCGGATCGGCAATCACGAGCAAACCCGCGCCGGCGGGCGTCGAGAATTGCTGTGGGATGATATCCCGAATCGTAGTCAGATACGAGACGGCGTGATTCTCGATGAGATAGCTGCCGGTCGTGTCCACCAACGTCGCGAACGAGACCAAGCCCAGAGGTCCGTCGGGGATGATTATCAGATTCGACCATTGGGACAGAATCGAGTCCACCGGTGCGCAAATGGCGTGATACAACCGGCTGGCCGACTTGCGATAGCTCTCCGTATCCAGCAGGATCGGAGGTTCGAAATGGGAACGATACAGCCTGACCAGAGAGTCAATGGGCTGAGCGGTTCCCAAATCCACGCCGCGCAGATCTCGATCTTTCGTGTACACGACCACCGCGTATCCGGCCACGGTGTTTCCGGTGACGTCGGGATACTCATATCGGAAATAATTGAGCAGCGCGCTATGGTCGGGCAGCCCATCCCAGACTTGCTCGACCGACACTCCGTTCTCCGCCGTCTTGCGTTCGTCGGACCGACTCGTTCTGGCCAGCTCGGATTCCAACTGATCTTTTGTTTCGGAGAGCTCGGCTAATCTGTCGCGCAGCGATCCGTCTTCGGGCTGGGCGTGCGCTCTCTGATAGCACTGGGCCAGAGCGCGTTGAATCGCGCGCAGCGAATCCAGCCGCGCGCCGACATTCTCGTCGGAAGATGATTCCCACTGGCTATGCCGGGCCAACATGCGGTCGGTAATCATGCCTTTGATCGAACCGACGACCGCGGCGATCTCCCGATTGCTTTCGTCGCTCAATGCCGGAAGCGCGAACAGATCGGAGAGGTACACGCCCGCGGCCAGCCGCAGGCTATTGGAATAGAGAAGCGCGTTCCGCTCCGACAGAACCGGAAAAAGATCGCTGAAGAGCTTGTAACGAACGGCGAGGGCGCGCCGGGCGTCGTCGCGAGCGCGCTCAAGAGATTGCCGATCCCGATCCAAAATGGCGCGCCCCAACAAAGCGTCAGCGACGAACGGATGGACCTCGCCGAAGTTTTTCTCAAACAGGCGAATCGCGCGATCGTAGTAGCTGCCGGCCGAACGGTACTCGTTTTGGGCGTGGAGGACTTTGGCCAGCCCCAGCCAACACGAGGCCAAGTCCGCACAATCATCTCCCAGGGAATGCCGCACAATGCGTTCCGCGTCCCGATAGTATCGCTCCGCTCCCGGATAGTCCTTCTGAAGGACGCGCACCTCCGCCAAACCGCGGAGACTCCACGATATCTCGTGATGGGTTTTCGCCAGTTTTTCCCGGCGCACGGCCAGAGACCGGCGATACATCTCTTCGGCCTCGGCCCAACGCTTCTGATCCACGTAGACGCTGGCCAGATCATCGAGCGTGAAGCGGTCTCGAGGATTAAGCTCCAGGGCCTGAAGCAATGTCCGCTCGGCGTCCGCGCCGCGCCCCAGTGTCTGATACAGCGAACCTAAGTTGCTGAGTGGTCCCTGCGCCCAGGGCCGAACTCCCTCGTCATCCGCATTCCGGTAGACATCTACAGCCCGGATCAAATACAATTCCGCCCGATCATACTGACACAGATCAATTAAAACGCCGCCGAGACTCTTCAACACATGGCCAAGATAGGGACTCCTCGGTCCCAGACTCTTCTCCCAGATTCGCAGCGTCTCGGTATAGGCGGCAACGGCGTCGCGGTAGCGGCCCTGCCGCTGATAGATGCGTCCCAGGGCATAGTGGACGGCAGCCGTCTCGGGATCGTCATCGCCGAGCAGGAGACAGCGGACATCGAGCAGTCTCCGATAGCCGCATTCCGCCTCGGAAAGCGATCCGAGAACTTCGTCATTCCTCTTCCAGTAGTCCACGCCGACATAAGACTCGTCTATATAGTGCAGCGCCCGACGATAGCATTCGTTGGCGATCCAGTACTGGCGGATTTGATAGCAGAAATCCCCCGATTTCCACGAGTCGCGTGCCGATACGCGCCGCTTGGCCATCAGCATCTTCTCGTGCCATGAACGTCCTCTTTCATTCCACAAATAGGCCGCCATGATGTTCCCTTGTCGCGCCGAGTGTCCGGCAAGCCATTTACAATATGCCCCTGCCAGATAGGGACGCGCAATCAGCAGACAGAGAACGGCGATGATCCCCGGCAGGATCAGGTTCCGCCCATGAATCCTGTGTTTCAACACCTGCATGATTCAGCGATTTCTGAGGAATACCGACCGTCGCGATCGAGCCTGTTCTTTTATCCGGGTGGAAGTCTCAGCCAACCTGTGTAATCGCAACTTAGTGAAATAGCGATCAAGAGTCAATGAATATCCATGAGATGTCTAACATTGTGCCGTTTCCGTGTTTAGCGTCCGAGCAATCAGTTTGCAAAATCTATCTTAATATATTATAAAAACAAGAAACTGGATCGGTGTGATGATCGAACGCCGACGCGCCCGCCTGCGGCGTGATTCCGGAAGTCCAATGTCCTGTGACTCGCAATAGAGCGTATCCCAAAAATATCAGAGGCGATCTTCCGCGGTATCGTGGTAACGGAAAAGCTACCCCCCACTTTCCCCCCTTATGCTAAGGGGGGATGAAGGGGGGTCAGAGCCTCGCCGAGAACTTATCCCTCGGATGTTTTTGAGATAAGTTCTAAATAAAAGCCGGTGTGATGTCCGCCCGAGAAAAAAAACGAGGCTGCCCCGTTGGGGACAGCCTCGCGGCGTTTAAGGCCGGAATCGCTTAGTACCGCGACCGACGAGCCGGACGATCTTCCTTCGGCCGTGCTTCGTTGACCATCATCTTGCGGCCGCGCGTCTCCATCTCGTTCAACGCGTTGATCGCCGCGCGCGCTTCCTGATCATTCGGCATTTCCACAAAGCCGAAGCCCTTGCTGCGACCGGTCATGCGATCCATCACCACGCTGGCGCGGTCCACCGCACCGTGCGCTTCGAACAGATTGCGCAGATCGTCTTCAGTCGTCTCGTAGGACAGATTGCCCACGTAGATGTTCACCATGGTTGAATCCTTCTCAACTTGCGGGGATTGTGTCCCCAAACTGCCACCTGTTTCCCTATCGCCAAGCCGAAAAAGGACCGACAACCGGAGCCTTCCCGTGACACAGGCCTGCGACGAGCTCCTTGTGGAGCGCCAAAAAAACGTTTCTTTGTTCGGATTGAATTTCCCCCCGCCCTCTCAGTCGGCTGGATGGGGGTACAAAAAATGGACGAACCACTTCGCGTCAGTTGGGATTCGCCCGTTATCGCTGCCCACGAATCCATTCCATTCGCCGTCATGGATTCGCAGGGATCTTTAAACCCAATGGTGAAGCCGACTGCCAAAGGTAATACTCAATCAATATACTCCTTTTTTCCTAAAAATGCAACTGGTTCCCCCGTCTCACCTGTCGAATCACGTAACATAATTTTTTTATTGCTCTTATACAGAACGGAAGCCGCAATTTCCAATTGCGGCTTCCGTTCCGAATGGCTGGGGGACAGGGACTCGAACCCCGACTCTCAGATCCAGAGTCTGATGTCCTGCCAATTAGACGATCCCCCAAAATCGGCTGTCCGGCAACGTGCCCGCCGTCAACCTCTTTCGCGACGGCCAATATAATACAAATTCTCACATTACGCAACCCCGACAATCAGTCGGATTTGGCCAGCAATTTGCTCACACTATCACTCAGGGAGATGAACATTTTTAAGAATCTATAACCTTCGTTAGGGAGTCCGATTGTGCCGCCGAATCTCGACATCCGAACCGATCCATCCCTGAGCCTGGATATAATCTCCTTCTATGACAAGATCTTGAATTGCCTGAATGGAGCGGCTTGCCGGCTGGATAACGAAGGGAAAGTGGCTGAAGTCAGTGCCAGTTGGGATGACCTTGCAAAACGCAGTGGAATTGCCGATCTGTCCCGCAACGCCGTGCTCGGCAAGCCTTTTTGGGATCTCGCACCCGACGAGGAATCCCGATTGACCCTTCGTGGGCTGTTGGGTCATCTGGCCCGCGGACAAATCAATCAAGCCCACCATTCACTGGAACTGACCGACGGGACCAAACCACTACCCCTGCAGCTGACGCTCCATCCGATCCGCGACGGAGAACAGGGTGTGGGCTTTCTGGTTCAAGCCGTGGACCACACGGCCGAACGCGCGGCGCGGATGGCCCTGCTCGATCGCGAGCGGAAGCTGCGCGAGCTGCGCGGTTCCAGCGAACACCTTAGCGCGCGCATCGCCGAACTTGAGATCAGACTCTCCCAATCCGGCGAAGCTCTGCACGGCAAGGATGACGAGCTGGCCGGGCTTCGCGAACAGCACGCGGCGCTGCTTGAACAACTGGCTGATTGGAACACGGAACGCGAGGAGATCGAACGGCGCATCGCCGACTTGCAGAGCGAGAACACGCTGCTGCGGGACGAAGTTCAGGAGGCGAAACGACAGGCCGACGAATCGGGCGAGCGCGTGGCCGAACTTCTGCTCCGGCAGGAATCGGACAGTGAACAGGTCGCTCGCTGGACCACTCAGAGCGACGAGCAACGCGAACGAATGAACGCCCTCCTGACCGAGAAAACGCGGCTGGAAGACGACGTGATTGAGCGCGAACGACAGCTGCGCGTCGTGCGCCTGCAAACCGACGAGCTGCGCCGCCGCATCGGCGATCTGGAAGGCAACTGCGAAACGCTCGAAGTCGTCCACCGCGACCGCGAAAATCGCTCGCGGCAACGTGCGGCTCTGCGGGATCAGAGCCTCGCCGACGTGCTTCAGTCGTTCCGCCGCAGCCCGGAGCACTTCCCCGAAGAATTCTGCCGTCTGGCAGCCCTCTGCGCCAACGCCCTGTTTGCCACACTGGCCGTGTACGCCGCAGAGAGCAAACGGTTTTCCTATGTGGCGCAGCATGGCGCGCCTGATGTCCACCAATACATGATTGATAACCGAGTCGTCGAACTCACGCTCGGTGAAGGCCCGGCTGGAATCGCCGCCGAGCGAGGATGCCCGACGAAGTTCGATCATCTCCTCGAACGCGCTGACTTCACAAAATGGGCGCCGCTGGCCGAGCAAAACGGCTATAACTGCATCTGGGCATTGCCACTCGCGGACGAAGAAGGAATTTTCGGTGTTCTGCAGGTCTACTATGCCGATGAAGACGTGAACCTCTCCGTCGAGACCCTGGATCAGTTGAATTCGCTAATCCAGCTTGTCTTGCCGCTTCTCCGCGCGTGCGACGCGTGGCCAATGAACGGTGAAGCGGCACCTCAGGCTGGTTTACCGACGGAACGCGAAGACGGATTCCGCATGCTGGCCGCCGAACTGGCTGAGGAATTCGGCAACCTGCTGACAGGCGTCT
>JAQTRJ010000307.1 GCA_028711875.1 bacterium
GGCGTCGGAGGCGCGCTCCATCCAGCGGTTCGAGGATTTGCTCCGGCTCGACCGCGCTCAAAGCGCCACCGGCTGGGACTATCTCGGCGGATACTACGGGCGGCGCGGCGATCTGCAGCAGGTCGGCCGCTGCTATCAGGAGGCGCTCAAGCTCACGCCCAACGTCCGCTATCACCGCTCGCTCGCGATCTTCTACGCCTCGCAGCGCGAGTGGGCGAAGGCGCGGCGCGAAGCCGAACTGGTAGCCGACTCGGTGTTCGCCGATTCGATTGTCACCGATTGGGAAGCCAAGCTCGTGGACTTCCGTCCGTTCTTGAAAGCCGCCGGAGAATTTCTCGCGCGCGGCGATTACGACAGCGCGCATAACATGTATTCATTGGCGTCCGCCATCCACCCCCAATCGCTCGTTCCCTATCTGGCCGTCGCCGCTCTGCTCATTCGTGCGCGCGAATTCCAGCGCGCTGAGGACGTGTTCCGCGAACTGATCGCCGCCGATTCCGCCTGCGCGGACGAAACGCGCTCGTTCTTCGCCGCCCTCACGCGTCAATCCGGCAGCGCCGTGGAGGAGAAATTGGGGATGGGAATCTTCGCCCGGATTCGGGGAGATCTTCCCGAAGCCGAAGCGCGCATCACCGAAACTCTGGCCGAGCGTCCCGATGATGCGCGCCTGAAGGAATACCTGCAAAAAATCCGGATCGAACGAACAGAGAATCCGTAGCCGCGCACCGCCGTGCGATTCCCGCCGAGCCGGGACTGTGCCCCCGTTTACGGTGGGTCCAAAGGGGGGGGCGCTTCGTAGCGCCGCACTGCTGTGCGCGATCTTCGCCGAGGCGAGCGTCTCCGCCCACCTGGATCTTCGGAATCTCGCCGACGGTCAGAGACCGCCGCTAGTGTCGTGACACGATTCATCGTGTCTCTTCTGGTAGTGACACAGCTTGCTGTGTCTACTTCCGTGTCCGCATGATCGTGCGGCGCAATGATGCCCCAGTTTACGCGGTGGGTCCAAAGGGGGGGGGCGCTTCGTAGCCGCGCCCGGCCGTGCGTTTCTGTAGGGGCTGATTGCATCGCCCGCCCTCTTCACTCGTCGCGCCGCACTGCTGTGCGCGATGTCGCGACACAATTCATCGCGCCCCTTGTTTTTTTCGTACCCATTTCCCGTAGGGGCGGCCCTGCGTGGCCGCCCGCTGGAGATGCCAACGGCAGTTTGCCGTAGCGAAACGATTCATCGTGTCTGTTTTTGGGGGCCGCTTGCATCGCCCATGTCCGCCGAGGCATGCGTCCCCGCGTGCCCGGAATGTCACCTCAGCAGAATCGCCTTCCGTACGAGGCGAAATCCTTCGCCCTGCATGGTGATGAAATAGACTCCGCTGGCGCACTCCGCACATTGCCAGTTCACCGAGTGCTGTCCGGCGACGAACACGTCGTCGGAAAGTAGTCCAATGTCACGGCCCAAAACGTCAAAGGCACGAATTGTCACTCGTCCGTTTTTGGGCAGAGCGAATTGTATTGTCGTCACGGCATTGAAAGGATTGGGATAGGCCTGCAACTGAAGCGCCTCGGGCACCGCCACATCCCGTTCCCCTGCGGAGTTGTAGCCGAGCGTGTCCGCTTCCGTGGCAATTGCGGCGCAGGCGTCAATGTCCGGTCCCGCTCCGCCCAGCCAGAACCGGTCGCGGCCGTTGGTCATCAATCCCGAATAAACCGGATCAACGTAGGTCGAGTACAGACTGCGCCAGATCAAATTACCGTTCTCGTCCCAGCGGTCCAGCAACGTCACAGCGTGTGAGCCGATGCGCACGTTTCCGGAAAACGCGAAATCCCCATCTTCGAGCAAGACCATCCTGCCCGGAGTCGCACGCAATTCGTGGGATACGGCGAGTCGTGTCCACAAAGTATCCCCTTGGTCATTCGTTCGAATCAATCGAATGCCTTGCATGGCGTTGGTAGAGTCCGGGACGATATAGTTCCCGAGGAGCAAGAAACCGCCGTCGGGAAGTGCCGCAATGTCCGCTACCGCACCACCTGTGCCGTACGGATACCATCGTTCAAACTCTGTCTCCCCGGACGCATTCACCTTGATCAACCACTGACCGCGCCCGATCATGGGAAATCGAACATCCCCGCCACCGAAAACGAATCCCCCGTCATTTGCCTCACAAATGGCACTGACGCCAAGGCTATGATAGGTGGGATAATCATAGTATCGCCACCACAAGGTATCCCCGTTTTCGGCCATGCGCAGCACGGCACCACCGGAATAGTACGGTTCATCCGCTTGACCACTAAGGAGGTAGCCACCTGTGCGCACCGGAATAATTCGATGAAAGTAACAGGATTGAAACCGCTCGTAGGTGCGCATCCAAACCACGCTCCCTTGCGTATCCACCTGGACAACAGCCGGAAGGGCAATAAAGGGATCGGGAGTTGGGGCTGTGTATCCCGCGATGAGCAGATCTCCGTTGGGGGCCGCGCACATGACTCCCATGACATCGTCATGATCCGGATCGCCGAAGGTGCGCGTCCAGAGCGAGTCTCCCTGACTGTTGAGCTTGGTCAAGAAGAAATCGCTGTTTCCGCCCGTCCACAGGAATCCGGAAAGATACAGACTTCCACTTGGCGCACGCACGAGATCCGATCCGCCGTAATAGCCGTTCAATCTCAGCACCCGTTCCCACTCTGACGGCGGCCCCGGCGGCTGGGGCATTGCGATTCCCCAAGACACTGCCGTAAGAGCGATAGCTAATACTGTTCTCATGAATGCCTTTGGGTCTTGTTAGTTACACAGAAAATAGTTCACTCTCCCATCACCTGCACGAACACTTTACGTATGCGCGCGCGGTTGTCGTGGTCAATCACCACAATCTGCTGCCAGGTGCCGAGCACGAGTTGGCCTTCATGCACGGGCACGGCAATGCCGGGGCCCATCAGCGTGGCCCGGATTCTTCCGCACGTCAAGTCTTCATTTTCAAATTTTCTGCTTTTCGCCTTTTCGGATTTTGGTCTCTTGGCATCTTGGATTCTTCACATCCGATACGCCAGCCCCACCGCCCACTTCGTCGGTCCCGTTCCCGAAGCGGGCACGTCCCACCCGAACTGAGTCCGCCAGCCGGCCTTGAGAATTCCCACAGCCGCGCCGAACGTCCAGCGCGAAAAC
>JAQTRJ010000025.1 GCA_028711875.1 bacterium
CGCGCCCGGTCTGACCGTGGGCAAGATTTTCGCCAACGACGGCAACATCGCCTGGACGGAACAGAATCCGGTCATCCTGCAAACGAATCCCAGCGACACGGTGGGAATTCGAACCAGCGACCTGACCCAATCGGGCAACTTTATCCGGGTGACCGTCACCGGCGACGGTCTGGCCGGCACGAAAGACAAGATCTACGCCAACTGGTTCGAAGTGGATTACGACCGCGACCTGAAGGCGTCCCCTGGAGCCTACTTTAAATTCCCGTTCGATACCACCCGCGGCGACACGTTCTCCTTCGACATCCGCCAGTTCAACCACCTGCCAGTTGAAGTGTGGAAGCTCGGTCATTCGCGGCTCACCAATTGCGACTCCCGCTGGATCCGCCTCGCCGACGAAGGCGCGTCCTATCACACCCGCTTCCAACTGATTACCGATCAGGCTTACGAGATTCTGGCCTTTGACCAGAATTATCCGAAACCGCCCAAGGCCATCGTCCCCGAATACGGCACCCGCGATCTGCGCCATCTGACCGGCGCGGAATATCTCATCATCTATCACGACAGTTTCGCCGACGAACCGGCGCTCCGCTCGCTCGACAGCCTGCGGCGCGTCACGTTCAACGGTTTGGTGGATACCTTCCGCGTTTCCGAAGTCTACGACCAATTTTCCGACGGCATCGTCAATCCCGAAGCGATCCAGCGGTTTCTGAAATACGCCTACGAAAATTGGCCGGTGCGGCCGACGCACGTCTGTTTGATCGGCGACGGCCTGCTCAACAACCGCTCCACTTACTACGCCGCGGGCTACATGATTCCCAGCTTCTACGTCCCCACCTATTCCTATGGCCTGTCCTCCGCCGAAGTCCTGTTCGGCTGCGTGTCCGGCGTACCTTCGGACCTGCTGCCCGACATTGCCGTGGGGCGGATCTCCTGCCGCAGCGCCGCCGAACTCGATGTGTACGTGGAAAAACTCCTGCGCTATGAGAATCCGGCGCTCACTGATTATTCCTCGCCGTTCCATAGCCGGTTTCTGTTCGTCAACGATAAAAGGGACGCCACCTTCAATTTCGACCGGGAATTTTCCGAACCGGCCATTAAGCTTCTGCCCGACTACTGCAACGTCTCGCGGGTTTATCTGGACAGCCTCCCCGCCGGGCAGGGCCGCACGACTCTGCGCAACGCCTTCCGCGACGGCTCGGTGGTAATCAATTACAACGGACACGGCGGCGGCGGTCAGTGGAGCGGAACCACCCTTATGGACGTGCCGACCGTCGCGCTGCTCAACAACGGCCACGCCTATCCCTTCATCACCAACTTCACCTGCTACGTGGGATCGTTCGACGCCAACGAGCAGGGCGAAGTGCTGGGGGAAGCCTTCCTGTTCAGCCGCAACAGCCGGCTCGATCCGGTCGGTGGCATCGGCGTGTACAGCACCGTCAGCGTCGGCTGGGCGCGCAACGGCGCGCTCATGCAGACCAAACTGTTCGATTTCCTCGCCGATCTCCCGCCGCTGACTCTCGGCGAAATCGTTCAGTTCAATAAAATTCGCTATTGGGGACAGCAGCAGTATCCTTACATTGATGATCCCCGCTTCTCGATGATGATGAACATGACCCTGCTCGGAGACCCCGGCGTGAAGCTGGCGCTGCCCCAGCAGGTCTGGTCGGACGTGCAGCTTGACACCAACGTCGCCCACTCCGCCGACACCTTGTACATCAGCGGCACGCTGCCCTGGGACCCGCAAGGCAATGTCACCAATCTCTATGTCCTGCCTTACAACGGCGATTTCCGCACCTACGAAACCTCGTTCTATTATACGGATCGCTCGAAAACTCCGGCCTTCAATACCTCGTTGATTTTACCCGAAATCGTGCGCACGCGGACGTTCGATTCCGTACTCGTCCCGGTCGGGCCGCTGCCCAACCGTCAGTTTATCTCCCCGATGGGAACCGTCGTGGTTTACGCCGCGTTTCCGGGAACCGACGAACTCGCGCCGCGCGACGCGGTCGCTTCGATTCCCATCTATCACGCCGACAGCCTCGGCGATCTGCGGGTTTTCGAACTGGAAATTCTCCCGAACGGCTTCATCCCCGACGATTCGGTCTTTCGCATCGAGGCCGGACTGACGCACCGTCAGGGCATCCAGTCGGCGCGGCTGCGCGGCGTGTTCCGTCCCGCGCAGGGACCGGTGGAACTCGACACGGTCAGTCTGTCGCTGACGTCCGAGGGACGCTGGCAAACTCCCGATCTGGGTCCCCATCGCGTGTTCGGCGGACGCTATCAGATGCAGATTTTCGCCCGTCCCTTCGGCGAAGAGGACGAAGTCTCCACGCCCGAACAAACCCTGACCATCGAGAAACGTCCCGACTATTCCATCTCCTCGTCTTCGATCAATCCGCCGCGGCTGTATCCCGGTGACGTTCCCGAATACTCCGTGATGCTGACGAACTCGGCCGGCGAAGCCACCGAACACCACGACGGAATTCTGCTCCGCCTGACCGGCGTGCACGATACCACCTACTACGATTCGACCCTCGGCCGCACGGTGACGATGCCCGCCGACTCCTTCGTCAGCGATCTCGCCGTCCCAAATCCGTGGCAGATGCCGCCGCTGTTCGAGGCGCGCGTTTCCGCGCCGTTCCGCGCCGGGTCGTACCGCGTCACGCTGATGCTCGATCCTGACAGTCTCATCACCGAGACCAACGAGACCAACAACCGCTATCAAACGACGCTGACGGCTCCGAATATTTTCCCGGCCGATAATCTGGTGGGAACCTATCTGCCGCGTCTCGCGCCGCCGGCCGGCGCGCCGCACGTCTTCTGGAAATCGAACACCGCCGACACCGTGTGGCTGCGGATGCTGCCCGGATTTCTGCCGGCCAGTCCGACCTCGCTCATCTACACCTCCGATTCGCTCTCGACCGCCGAGGCGACGCCGCTCGCGGCGATCGGCCTGTATCCCGTCGCCGCCGGGCAATCGGTCCCCACGTTCCGCGTCACGCTGGCCGACACCTCCGAGCTGCTCGCCGGAGACGGCGTGGTGCGCATTTCGAAAACGTTCAGCGACCTCGCGGATTCCATCGGCGTGGCCGGTCTCGCCCTGTTCATGAAACGTTCCGACTCCGACGCGTGGCTGCGGCTGCGCGATCAAACCGTCGAGTCCATGCGCCGCGACACGACTTACCCGCCCGGCGGCGGCATTCAAATCCGCTGGCGCGGCCGCCTGAGCGGCGAAGCCCCCGGCCTCGGCACGTTCGCCGTCTTCCGCTATGCCGACGCACGCGGCCCGGACATCACCATCTCCGCTGAAGGCGTGCGCTTCACCCCCCATTCCATTCTGCCGCGGCAGCCGGAAATCTATGTCCTGCTCTCCGATCTCAGCGGCATTGACCGCTCGCCCGGCCGCTTCTTCCTCGTCCTCGACAACGACACCGTTCCCGAAGCCGAGATCGGCTGGTCCGACTCGTCCGGCTGGGGCGGCTCCATGAACGCGGTCTTCCGACCGCGGCTCGAACCGGGATCGCATGTCCTGCGCGTCCGAGCCACGGACACCATGGGCAATCCCGACAGCCTCACCACCGACTTCGAAGTCCGCGGGACCTTCGGCATCGAATGGGCCATCAATTATCCCAATCCGTTCCAGAAAAGCACGGTAATCTCGTACGCGCTTACCGATATCACCGACGATTTCGTCGAGGTGAAAATCTACACCGTGTCCGGCCGCCAGATCAAAACGCTGCGGGAGGGCACTCGCGCCGTGGCCAATTATCGCGAAATCACCTGGGACGGCACCGACATGCATGGCGGCGAAGTGGCCAACGGCGTGTACTTTGCCAAGATCAAGGCCAAGCAGGGTAATCAGGAAGTGGAAAAGATCGTCAAGCTGGCGAAAGTCCGATGATACCTTCACGAGCAACACCCCGAGCCGGGTTCAACGCTCGACTCACCGTGCGAACGGGAACCTGCTCCGCGCGCAACCCGGCCGGGACTTCGCGTCGTCTGCTTTTCCTGACTCTCGCACTGATCGCGCTCGGCGCGCTCCCCGTCCACGCCGCTAAATACGCCGGCGAATTTCTCGACATCGGCGTCGGCGCGCGCGCCGTCGGTCTGGGCGGCGCCATGGCCGCGCACGCCCAAAGCGGACTCGATTTCTACTGGAACCCCGCCGCCATCGGCTACGTCGGCAGCCTCGAGGCGCAGGGCATGTACGCCGATTTGTGGGATGGACTGGCCAACTATTCTGTAGCCGGTCTGACCCTGCCCGCCAGCGGCGCGGTGCTGGGCGTGAATTACATCCGCCTGTCCGTGCCCGACATTCAGGAACATCCCAACTACGCCGACGCGCGCAATCGCGTCATTGACGGCGACACGCTTTCCATTCAGGAATATCTGCTCGCCACCGGCGCCAATCCGCGCGGCTTGTTCAGCGACAACGAGTCCGCCCTGTTCCTCACCTTCTCCAAGCTGAACCGCATCACCCTCGATTTCGGCTGGGCCTACTTTCAGATCCCGCTCGAAATCCCCGTCGGCGCCAGCGTGAAATTCATCAACCAGAGTCTGGCCGGTGCCTCCGGCTCGGGGGTCGGCGCCGATTTCGGCATGCAAATCCGCACCGGAATGCAAGACCTGATCGCCGAGCGCTGGAAGGCCACTCTCGCCTGGGGATTCAACTATCAGGACGCCACCCGCACCGCCGTGGATTGGGGCGAAAACAACCAAGACGCCATTCCCCCGAATTTCCGGCACGGCTTCGCGTTCATTCAGAAACTGCCGGGCAAGGCGAGCCGCTTTCTGGTCAGCTGGGACACTGAAGACCGCTGGAAACGCACGCATCACTTCGGCGCTGAATACCAGTTGGAAGGCGTGCTGGCGCTGCGCGGCGGACTGTGGGACGACGAATGGACGGCCGGAGCCGGGTTGTCCATCTGGCGGGCGACTGTGGACTACGCCTATCTCGCCCGCGAGCTGGGAAACACTCACCGGGTCAGTTTGTCCCTCCGGCTTCGCTAATCGCGAGGGCTTGCCGATGAAACACCTCACTCTCATGGGACTGCTGGCCCTGCTGATCCTCGCCGGCTGCGGCAGCGACGAAAGCAGCACCGACGATCTCGCGCCCGCCCAGCCGCGCTGGGTGCCGCGCACCGACGACCAGATCTATCCTCAGGCGGGAATCCGCGCCGAGCCGGTGACGAACGAAAATCTCTATTGGGTGCGTCTCGAGTGGTACGCCAACAGCGAACCCGACGTGCAGCGTTATCGTATCTGGCGGCTGCAGGAATTCGCTCCTGAAATCCGCCTTCGCTATCCGATCAAAGACCTGCAGATCGGCGTGGATCTCGATGCCGGACAATCCATCTACAGCTGGGTGGACATCGGCGACTCCACTCTGAACACGCCGCTCAATATGCTGGCTCCCGATCCCACGTCCGGCAATACCCGCGGTTACTATTGGTGGGTGCAGGCCATTGACGAGTCGGATAATCGCTCCGAACTCTCGGAAACTGCCTATTACCGGCTTCTCAATATCCCGTATGATCTGCAGGTCGGACGGCTGGGCGAAAACGTCTATCGTTTGAGTTGGCGCTGTCAGTTCAATCCCGACATGCGCCCCTCGTACTACATGATTCGGGTCTATTCGGCGTTCTGGGGACAGGATTCGGTGGTCTGGTACGATCAGGTGCAGCGCTACACGTCCGCCGAATTCGTGGACATGGAGTTCGCCGCCAGCAGTCCGCTCGTCACCGACTGCACCTACGTCTGTCAACTCAACGCCATCGCCAATCTGCGCGGCAGTCACGCGGATTCGCTGTCCGGCTCGGCAGCTGCCACAACCTGTATCTATCGGGATTAGCGGTCGTTTTGGAGGACCGATGAACACACCGAGAATTTTCCGCGCCGTCCTGGTCACGCTCCTGTCGCTTCAGACGGCTCTGATCCTGCCCACGCTGGCTCTGGCTCAGGAGGCGACTCCGCAAGGCATCGTGCGCCAGCATGTGCCCTCGATCCGGCAGGTGGGCGAAGGCAATCAATATTATCTGGGCGAAGCCAACGAGCTGCTGATGCGGGTCAACATCTGGGGGCGGGTCGAACATCCCGGACAGTATTACGTTCCCGCGACCACCGATTTGATTACGCTGCTCTCGGCGGCGGGCGGACCGACCGCGCGCTCCCGGATCAGCGACGTCCGCGTGGTCCGCGGCGATCCGCTTGGACAGGGCGAAGTCATTCAGGTCAACGTCAAACGATTCCTCAAAACCGGCGACCGGCGCTTGATTCCCGATCTCAAGCCCGAGGATACCGTGATCGTCAGCGCCACCACCTGGCAGCTGGCCACCGAAATTCTGCAGAGCGGCGGCGCGGTCGCGCTGCTGGCCAACGCCTATTTCTTCTTCTTCATCGCCAAAGAATAACCGAACTCCCGAATGTCATGCCGCCGCGCGAGTCGTTCCCGCGCGGCGGTTTTTTTTCGAAAAAAAAACGGGCGTCCCTTCCGCGGAGACGCCCGTGAAACCTCGCGCGAAACGGCCTACTTCATCAGCATCATTTTTCGTGTGATGCTGCCCTCGGGCGACGTCAGCGTGTACAGATACACTCCGCTGGCGAGCTTCGTACCGTCCATCTCGACCCGGTACGAACCCGGAGCGTGGAATCCGTCGGCCAGCGTCGTCACCGCGCGGCCCAGCAAATCGTAGACGGTCACCGTCACCTCTCCGCCCACCGCCACTCCGTAGCGAATTTCCGTGCGCGGATTGAACGGATTCGGATAATTCTGCAACAGGTAATACGCGTCGGGAATCAGCCCCTCGACCGGATTGCCCGCCGCGCCGCCGTGATGAATGATGAGTGGATTCAACGCGTAGATACAGGTGTCGTTGGCCGCGTCGAAAATCAGCACGAACGGTCGGTACGTCCGCCCGTCCGGCTGGCCGCTCGTGTTCCAAACCAGCGAGTCCGGCCCGTCAATCTCGGGGCGTGATCCGCCCGGAATCAGCGCTCCCAGACAACCGACGGTGTCGTTGTCCGAGTAGAACCAGAGCTGCGCCTCCTCGTCGGGATCGTAGCACTCCCAGCGTAAAATCGCCGTCGTATCGGCATAGAGCGGCCCGTCCGGCCCCGGCGCGATCCAGACGAAATCCGGCAGATGATTGGGCGGTTCGATGTAGTAGTAGAGCATGCCGACGTTGTTCGTTTCGTCGGTCTCATCCACTTCGTCCAGCGTGTCCAGCACGAACCGAACAAGATGGCTGTCCGGAGTACTCATCACCCACGGCGAGGTATAGAACGTGTGGCTCTCGCCCGGCCCGACGTCCGTCATCACCGTGTCGAGAATCACCGTGTCGTCGAGCGTGCCGGTAATGCGAAACGGCGGATACACGCCGCTGCCGCCCGAACAGGTGGACCAGTCGAAGGTGGCGAATACCGTGCTGTCGAGACGGGGAAACAGCACGTCCGAGCTGTCCAGATTATGCAGCGTGACCGCTCCCTTGCGCAGATCCACGCCGCCGTCGTCCCACATCACCGTGATGTTGTCAATGAACGCGCCCAGGTCCACCACCGAGTTGCCGTTCGCCTGAAATCTCCAGAAAATATACACGGTGGATTGTCCGAGCATCGAAACCCAGTTGCCGCTGCCCAAGTTGCGCAGACTGTCCAGATTCATCGTGCGCGATTCCCAGTCGGACAGCATGATTCCCGAATAACTCCCCGCAACGTTCATCGTGGACGCGCTCGTTAAATTGTAGGTCGTGGCCGCGCCCCAGTAGAGCGAATCGCCGTTCGCTTCGCTGCGGTTGTAGAAATAAAAATTGACCGCCGCCGCTTCCGCCTGCGCCAGGCTGATCGGCCCCCACACCACGTACGTGTTCAAACCCGCCACATAGTTGTCGAATTCCGGATCGTTGGACGCTGGACAGCCCATGCACCAGAGCGCCTGCTGATCGTCCGCGCACATGTGCAGATCGAAATAGTCGAGCTGAAAGCCCCAGCGATTGCCGGACGTCGGCGAATGCCGCCAGGAGCGGGACGTGAACCGCGGACTAATGAATGGCCAACCGCCGTTGCACGTTGGCAGCGGCGCTTGATCGAAGCACTCGATCAATTCGCTTCTCCAGCAGGCCTGAGCCGTTGGCCCCGTCGGCAGCGCCAACAGGCCGATCACCATCGCCGCCAATCCGAATAGCGGCAGCGCTCCATCGCGGAGGATTCGTCTGAGCATCACCATCTCGGCAGCCCCTCCCTGAAATCATAGAAACCATCCCGCGCTTCCCGGCGGGTCAAGGCACCCGTGAACAAGAGTCACCGGCTGAAGCGGGCGGCGGGAAAAACTCGCCGCCCGCTTCATTCCGGCGGATTACTTCAAAAGCATCAGCTTGCGCGTGGCGTGGAACGTACGATCTCCCGCCGCCGCGTCCATGCGGTAGAAATAGAGACCGCTGCCGCAGCCGCTGCCATCCCACGTCAGATGGTGATAGCCGGTGTCGAACGTTCCGCTGGCCAGCGTCGCCACCTCGCGGCCCAGCAGATCGAACACTCGCAGAGTCACCTCCGCCCGCATCGGCAGCGTAAACGGAATCGTCGTCTGCGGATTAAACGGATTCGGATAGTTCTGCTCGAGCGCGAACTCCGTCGGCATCGCCGTTTCCGCGCGCGGATCGGCCGCCAGCGGATTCAGCCAGCCGAGCACGCGCTCCATCACCGTCTCCCGCATGGTCGCATCGGAAATCGCCTCGAATCCGAAGCCCAGGAAGACCGCGCGATAATCCGGAGTCGCCACGGCCACGCCCGCATGATAGTCTCCGCCGGTGTAGTCGAAGATCGTATACGCCATCTCATCGTAGGGCGCGATCGCCGACTGCCGCGTCTGATTCTGCGCGCCTCCGGACGAATTGATGTTGAACGACAGCCCGTCGCCGATCGGATCGCCCGCGATGCCGACCACGTCCCGTCCCTGCGCGTACGGCTGATTATGACTCACGTGCAAGATCTCGCTCAGGAACGATGACGTGCGCAAATCCCAGGCGATTCCCTGACCCGTTAAAAACAGCGTGCCGTAGCTGCTGGTCAAATACACTTCCAGCAGATATTGCTCCATAAGATCCAGCGTGCTGTTGTTGGGACTGCTGCCCGTAAACCACACGACCACGTCCACGCCGTTCAGGTCAAGACCGTCAATGGCACCCGTCTCCGACATATCCCACCAGCCCCATGCGTAATTCCCGGCGGCTGATTCCAGAGCGTTCAGATAATACGATTCGAAATTCCCAAAGGTACTGCCGCCGTCGTCATCCACCAGCAGCAGGTCCAAACCGGCCATCAGCCGGAACGAGACCTCGCCGTTCGTCGGCGGATTGTTGTCCGACTGCGCCGTCACCGACAGATTCGCGCTGCCGCCGGAGCCGTTGGGACGCACATTCAGAATCAGCCACGTGGATTCCTGCGACGCGAGCGGAACGGAAATGCTGTTCGGATTAGCCTCAATGCCTTCCGCTTCGATCGTCTGCGTCCAGCCCGCGGGCAGGCTGCTGCCCACCGTCACCGTGTAGACGTCATCGTTCGAGCCGAGATTCTCCAGCTCCACATAGTAGGGAATCTCGTCGTTCCGGTCGGCGATGAGCTGGTGCGGATCGCTCGAATGCATCACCACCTGATAAGGATTCAGCACCGGAGCCCACCCCGACTGACGGGTGTATTTCGAGGTATAGTCCTGAACCCAGGCCACGACGGTCAGGCCCGTGCTCGGCCACGCCGCGTCCTTGTTCAGCGTCCCCGCGAACTCGTACGATGCGCCCTGCGCCACCGAAATCGTCTCGCCGGTCGCGTTCGGCCACATATCGCGGAAAATGTTGTAGAACATCGTCTCGCCGTTGGTCCCCGGCGCGCTCGTGTAGTCCACCCGGTCGGTGAGTAGCGCCACGAACAGCCGCTGATTGGCAATCGCGCTGTCGGTCGCCGTAATCGTCCCCGAAAACGACACCGACGTCTCGCCCGTGATGGCCGCGTTCAGCGTGATCGTGCACGGCGATGCCACTTGGGCGCGGGTGCGAACCTGATTGCGGAATCCGCTCTCGCTGCGGCTGACATCCGCGATCCCGTCGCAGCGTCCATAGGGCACGCCGATCGAAGCCACGCCATAGTAATTGGTGCGCGTCGTGATTTCCGTCTGATTCCACAGGTAAAACGCGTCATTGTTCGATCCCGGCCACCAGACGTGATATTTGATCGTAAGCAGCGTGTCGCGCGTCAACTGCTGGCAAACGTTCCATTCCAGTTCGTTCTGATCCGGGCAATACCCGCAGTTCCATTGCGTGAACGTCTCACACAGCACCGTGCGCCGCGCGGCCTGCGCCGGATACGCGATGACAACCAAGATGACCAGAGCGAGCCAAATGACATTGCGGTATCTCATGGGGACTCCTTCGTGATGCGGTTCAAGCCGCTCTTCCTGACTCCGTAGTTATCAATTTATAAGATATCACCCGACCCGGTCGTTATCAAGTCCCCGACGAGAATTGAATCGCCCGGCTGATGTCTCCGTTGGCCTCCCGAGGCCAAAAATCGTGCGTTGTCACGAATCTTCTATTTCAAAGATTTACAATAGAATAACCCGAGGCTCCGCAGGTCTGGTCGGTTCGCGAGGAAATTTCCTCCTTCGGCCCGGCCCTTTTCAACAAACACGGAGAGGCAAGCCCGGCCAAGAAGCGCCGTCAGTGCCCGCCGCCGATCTCGAAGGTAAACCCGCCCTCGCTCTTCAACACCTCGCGGAATTCCGCCTCGATTTTTTTCAGACCCGCTTCGGAAACAGACTCGAATCGCAGCACCAGCGTCGGCTGCGTATTCGAGGCCCGCGCGAGTCCCCAGCCGTCCGTGAATTTCACGCGCACGCCGTCAAGATCAATCGTCTCGTAGCCCTTCTTCTTGAACGCGGCCTTGACCTTGTCCACGAGTCCGAACTTCACCTCATCCGGGCAGTCCACGCGGATTTCCGGAGTGTTGAACGTGGGCGGCAGATCGGACAGTTCCATGTCCAGCGGATGATCGAGCCGGCTGACGATTTCCACCAGCCGCGCCGCCGCGTAAATGCCGTCGTCGAAACCGAAATAGCGGTCGGCGAAAAACAGATGGCCGCTCATCTCGCCCGCGAACAACGCGCGCTCGGCCCACAGCTTATTCTTGATATGCGCGTGCCCGGTCTTCCACATGATCGGATGTCCGCCGCGCTTGCGAACGTCCGCAAAAAAATTCTCGCTGCATTTCACGTCGGCGATCATCGTCGCGCCCGGATGCGTCTTCAGAATCGAGCGCGCGAACAGGATCATGAGCTGATCGCCCCAAATCACTTTTCCATTCCGGTCAATCGCGCCGAGTCGGTCGCCGTCGCCGTCGAAACCCACGCCCACGTCGAGCTTTTTTTCGGCCACCAGCTTTTTCAGATCGGCCAGATTTTTTTCCACCGTCGGATCGGGATGATGATTGGGAAAGGTCCCGTCCACCTCGCTGTACAGATCATAGACCGTCGCTCCGAGCGCGCGGAAAATTTGCGGCGCGACCGGTCCCGCCACTCCGTTCCCCGAGTCCATGCCCACCCGCACGCTGCGCTCGAGCTTCAGATTCTGCGACAGGTGTTCGACATACGGATCGAGAATTTTGTACGATTTCGCGGGCAATGCCGGATGCCGCTCAAAATCCTGTTCTTCGATCCGCCGCCGGATATCCTGAATCTGCGGCCCGAACACGGCCGTTTTGCCGAGCGCCATCTTGATCCCGTTGAACTCGGGCGGATTGTGGCTGCCGGTGATCTGAATCCCGCCGTCCACTTGCAGATGCGCGACCGAGAAATACAGAACCGGCGTCGCGCACATGCCCACGTCGGTGATTTCGAGACCGGTCGAGAGCAGACCTTCTTTCAAATCGTTCGCGATTCGTTCGCTCGACAGCCGCCCGTCGCGGCCGATCGTGAACCGCTTCGCTCCCTGCCGCACCAGATACGTTCCGATCCCGCGCCCGAGCTCGACCACCACGTCGCTCGGCAAGTCCTGTTCTACGACACCCCTGATGTCGTACTCGCGAAAAATGTTCGGATTGATTTGCATTAACTGTTGCCCATGAAGGATGGTGATTGTACATCGACACTCTATCTCAAGATTCGACTGGCCAACAAGCTGCCAATAAAAGACACAACGACGCCAACTACGATCACGCTAAGCACCCATTTCCGGGTTGTCTCGCGTCTCCTAAAATGGTCGACATAATCCCCCCAACAGAAGTTGTAAAGCGGATAGAGGCGTTGAAGGATCAGAGGAATACCGAAAAAAATCCCGAAACTGGCGAGGAGGATTGCTATTGACCGATCGGATGGAATAGGCCATGGTCTCTCGGCAGCCAGCTTAGCCCGCTCGAAATGAACATATGCTTGTGCAATATCCAACTGGGTGCCGCTTCTGCACAAATTTTCCAACTGGTCGAGAGCAATGGCTCGCGTCGGATCGACTTCACTACTCCACAGCGACAACATGTTCGTCAACCAGAGCAGAATTAGTGCAGCTATCGCCGCTAATACAAACGTAGAGCTCGAGCTTCGTGGCACAATAGCACGACGGCGGACTTTTGCCACGCGCTCATCCAGCAG
>JAQTRJ010000026.1 GCA_028711875.1 bacterium
AAGCGAAACAGCCGAATTGATGGCGATCTTCATTGCATCAATTAAACGGGTGAAGGCTCGCAAGTAACAGTTCTATCATCGCTTATCGCTCATCGCTAATCGCCTATGGACAGGCTTCAATCACTGCTCGGTGTTCCGATTTTGATTCTCCTCGCGTGGCTGATCTTCTCCACGGATCGCAAGCATTTTCCGTGGCGAGTGGTGCTGTGGGGCGTGGGGCTGCAATTTGTTTTCGCGGCGACCATTCTCTGGACACCGGCGGGGCGCGCGGCTTTCGAGTTCTTGGGCGACATTACCACCAAGTTCCTAAGCTACAGCAATGCCGGAGCGGAGTTCCTGTTCGGCAATCTGGTGAAAGAGGAACTCCAGAAGACGCTCGGATTTCAATTTGCGTTTGCGATTCTGCCGACAATCATTTTCGTGGGCGCGGTGATGTACATCGGTTATCACGTGGGCGTGCTGCAACGCATCGTGCGTGCGGTGGCGTGGGTGATGTCGAAAACCATGGGCACATCGGGCGCGGAATCGCTCTCGACGGCTGTGAATATTTTCGTCGGGCAGACCGAAGCGCCGCTGGTGATCCGGCCGTTTTTGAATTCCCTGACAAAAAGCGAGCTCAACGCGGTGATGGTGGGCGGATTCGCGGGCATCGCGGGCGGAGTGATGGCGGGCTATATTCTCATCGGGATTCCGGCCAAGCATCTCCTCGCGGCATGCGTGATGTGCGCGCCCGCGTCGTTCGTCTTCGCCAAGATCGCCATTCCCGAGCGCGAAAAGCCGCTCACGGCCGGGGTTGTGGAGATGCCCGAGATTCCCAAGGCCTCGAACGTGATTGACGCCGCCGCGAACGGAGCGCGCGACGGACTACTGCTGGCGGCCAACGTGGGCGCGATGCTGATCGCGTTTATCGGCATCATCGCGCTGCTGAATGCGATCCTGAGCTGGGGGCACGGCATGTTTTTCGATTGGGGGTTCATGTACTTTCCGGCCAGCTTGCGCGACATCTTCAGCGTGATTTTTGCGCCGCTCGGATTCATCGCGGGCGTGCCGTGGTCGGAATGCCGCGACTTCGGCTACTTGATCGGGACGCAACTCACGATCAATGAATTCGTGGCGTACATCGAGCTCTCGAAGATGATTCAGGCCGGAGCGATTTCGGAGCGGACGATCACCCTCGCGTCGTACGCACTCTGCGGCTTCTGCAATTTTTCGTCCATCGCGATTCAGATCGGCGGAATTGCCGCGCTGGTCCCGGAGCGCCGCGCTGAGCTGGCAAAGCTCGGACTGCGCGCGATGTTCTGCGGCAGCCTCGCTTGTCTCCAGACGGCGACGATTGCCGGAATGCTGGTGGGATGATGAAGAGGAATGCTATGCGGCTCGATGTGAATTCCATAGTAAGAAAACTGCCCGCGCCCGCCGACGTCGGGCTTATTTTGGGTTCGGGTCTCGGCGGTTTCGCGGACACGCTGGAGAATGCGCAGTCGGTGAGCACGCGTGATCTGCCGGGTTATCCGCAGAGTACGGTTGCCGGACACGCCGGACGGATCGTGATCGGCAGCGTGGGAGACACTCGCGTGGCGGCGTTTCAGGGGCGCGTGCATCTCTACGAAGGCTATCCGCCCGAGGTCGTGGTCACGCCGGTGCGGGTCGCGCACGCGCTGGGCTGCAAGACGCTGATCGTGACCAACGCGTCGGGAGCATTCACGAAAAGATTCTCACCGGGAGATCTGCTGCTGATCGAAGATCACATCAATCTGCAATTCCGCAATCCGCTGCACTCGCTGTGGGACGCGGGCGTGCGCATTCCCGATACGAGTTTCTTCTACGATCCGGAATTGTGCAAGCTGGCCGAACATGTAGCTTTGGAAGAGAAGATTCCACTGAAGCGCGGCACACTGGCGGCGCTACTCGGCCCGACCTACGAAACGCGGGCCGAAGCGCGAATGCTCGCCGGTCTCGGAGCCGATGCGGGCTGCATGTCCACCATCCCCGAAGTACTCATGGCTGCCGCGCTCGGAATGCGCGTCTTAGGCATTTCGTGCGTGACCAACTGGGCGCCGAATATCGGGGCCAGTGTCCTCGATCACGACGACGTGCAGCGCGTGGCAGCGCAAGTCAGCGAGAAGTTCGCGAGGCTGCTGAGGGCAATTCTCTCGCAAATCAAGTGATGAGAGAGAAGGAAAATATGGCGATTTACTTAAATTCGTACGAACCACTCGTCAAGTTTAAAGAGTGCCACGATGCTATCCGAGAATACGGAATTCCACCGTATGTTGACAGATCATGTCGACGTGAACCCGATTTTGAGAAGGACTATCCTTTAATTACCGGGCTATGTCGTTGCAACAAGTTTGTGACACGACTTCAATCGGGTGATCGCATTGTCTATAGGACGAACAAAGGGAAGTATGACGCTTCTTACGGACATTGGCATATCGTAGCTGTACTGGGAGTTCTGCAACTGTTTCCAAATCATCAGGCTGCAGCCGAATGGTTTGACAATAGGAATCTTCGTTTGCCGAATAATTGCATGGTTTCAAAGACTTCTCCGTTCGCGGCAACACACACAATGCCACTTAATAGAACAAGGGAAGGATTTTCTTCAATCTATAAGTGGGATGCACAATATAAGAGACGATCTCGTGACTACCCTTGCGTCGCATTATGTGCGCCGTTATTCGTGGAGCTTCAAAATCCGCCGATTTGGACTGACGAGATGGAGATTGAGACATTCGGTCGACAGCGGGGTACCCAGAATCCGCCTCCAATCACCAGAACTGAGTATAACACTCTCCTCAGATTGACAGGCATCAAGCCAAAGAGGCTTCTGATTCCATCATGATTAGGTTCCTCCTTCTTCCTTCCTCCTTTGTCCTTCTCTTCGGCCTCAGCGCTCTCGCTCAGCAGCCGTACGATCCGGGCGATTGGACGAGCTATCGCGATTTTCGCAATGCGCGGGCGGTGGACGCGGGATCGCAGGAAGTGTTCGTGGCGACCTCGGGAGGAGTGCTCGAATACCGGCTGACGCGCAGGCAGTGGCGGGAACCGATGGTGATCGGCTACGGGATGAGCGAGGCGATTCCGCTCGGGGATCCGCTGCTGCTGCTGTTCGATGAGAGCACGGGCTTTCTATGGCTGGCCACGCGCAACGAAATCCTGCTCTATGACGTGAACGCGGAAAGATGGAAACGAATAGCGCGCGATCTGTGGCTGCCGGGAAATCGCGTGGTGAACATCGGCGTGGGCGGCAGCAGCGTCTATGTCGAAACGGTTCCCGAAAAACTCTTTCCCGAATTTTTCTTTCCCGGAACACCGCTGCCCAATGACCGCTGGTGGGCCTATGCCACGCGCTACAAAGGCTCGCGAAATTTCGGCGCGTTCATGCTGGATATTGATCCCGAAGACCCGAGTGGCGTACGCTGGCGCGGGCTGCGCTCCAAAGTGCCCCTCGCTCCGGAAGATTTGTACGGACAAATCGGCGCGCCGCCGGCTGGATTTCCCTCTCTTAGTTTGCCGCACGGTTTCGCCTGGTATCCCGACGGAACGCTCATGGATCCCTATCTGCGCGCCATGCCGGTCACCGACTGGATCGTGGATCAGTACGGATATTTCTGGGGAACCTTCTGGGGCGGCGGGATCATGCGCGCCGATTTGCGCTCGGCGGCGGCGGAGTTTTTCGAATTCGGCCCGGCGGGGAATGGCGCGCGAACGATCCACGTGCGTCGCGACGAAATCTGGACCGGCGGCTTCAACAGCGGCGACCGCACCGGAATCACGCGGGCGTCGCGCAACCTGATGAACTGGCAATTCTCCGAACGCCGCGAAGACGCGCGGATTCGTTCCACCAACGTGTTCGACATTGCCGAGTTCGGCGGCAACGTCTGGTGTGCAACCGATGAGGGGCTTCTCGCGTATCAAGAGAAGACGGGGCGCTGGAAAGCGTTCACCGTGTCCGAGAACCTGTTCAGCGATCAGCTGCGCGCGCTGCTGGCCGCCGACAGCGACCTATGGATCGGCACCACCCGCGGCCTGTGCGTGCTGAGCGGCACTGATCCCGAAATCTGGCGAATCGAACATTCGGGAATTGAGCTGTCGGGTGTGAATGATTTGGCTATCTGCGAAGATACTCTCTACGTGGCGACACCGCACGGCTTGTTCAAAGGGAGCATTCATGATCGAGAATTCCACTATGCGCCGATGCCCGGCGGATTTCTCGACGCGGCCATTGCCGAAATATCCACGCTCGACTCGAATGTGTGGCTGGTCACCGCCGAAGGAGTGCTGCGCTGCAACGCGAATACGGGCGCGACGAACAGCTGGCGAGCCGACGCGTGGCTGGGCGGCGGCGAGCCGTCGTGTGTTTTAGCCGCACCGAAATTCACCTGGGTGGGAACGCGAGCGAATGGATTCTGGCGGCTGAATCGCGAAACGGGTGAATGGATTCAATATACGACCGCCGACGGATTGCTCGACAATCGCGTACAGGTGATCCGTCGCGACGGCGATGACTTGCTGATTGGAACTCCCTCGGGTCTCACGCGGTTCTATTGGAACCGGCCGGGACGGGCGCGGTAAGGATGAAAGACGAACGATGAAGGATGAAGCGAAACGCGCCGTCCTGAACCGCAAAGTGAGCGCTTGCGAGACAGATTTTTCGAGCGTATATTACTTCATATCATGAAAACCTGTCAGGCATGCAACGCGCGGCCGGCCGTCGTCCAGTTCGTGCAGGTTACCGGCGATCAGCGGCGGGAGATGTGGCTTTGCCGCGAGTGCGCGCTCTCGCTCGGCATGCGTTCGCAGGTCGAAGCGTTTCAGCGGCTGTCGCAGTTGCTCATGCAGCAGCCGGCGATGACCGAGATCACCGACGACATGCGCGCCGCGCTGGGAACAACCTGCCGCCGCTGTAAAATGGTGTTTGAGGAATTCGTGAAGTCGGGACTGCTTGGCTGTCCGGAGTGCTACAACGAATTCCACGATCTGCTCAAGCCGGTGCTGCGCCGTCTGCATGGCGTGACCCGCGCGTCGGGCGAGAAGAAGGCAGAGACGGTGCTATCCGATTCGCCGCCGGTGCGACGCGCCGAATCGGAGACCGCCCGCGATTCCGAATCGCGCGAGCATCTCGAACTGCAATTGAATCTGGCGCTGCTCGAAGAGAATTACGAACGCGCCGCCGAGCTCCGCGACCGACTGAAGAAGTTGTAGGCGGCGCATGAATCCAGCCGTTGCCGGTCTGGAGACCGACAACGGCGAATCAAGTGTGATTGTCGCGGGTCTGTACGGCCCGCGATCCTGTCTTAAAAAAGCACAACGTATTTCTTGCAGGAAAACACGTGGCGGGAGTTCCGGTTAATTCTCCTCTGAGCCTGCTCTCCGAGTTTCCGGCGTGGGCGCAATCCGGCGGCGACGAGGCGGCGGTCGTGCTGACCACGCGGGTTCGCGTCGCACGCAATTTGCGCGGCGAAGTGTTTCCCGCCCGCATGGATACCGAGGGTCGGATTCGCGTGATGCGCGAAGCGGCGCGGGTGATCTCCTCCCTGCCTGACTCCGAGGACGGCGTGTTTTTCTCGCTGGCCGCGCTGACTCCGGTGGAAAACGCCGTGCTGGTCGAACGGCGGGCGATCTCCCCGCAGCTGGCCCGCGATGAGCATCCGCGCGGCGTGTTCGCGTGGAAGCGTCTCGATCGTGCCATCATGGTCTGCGAAGAGGATCACGTGCGCGTGACCGAGATCGTTCCCGGTCTGGCTCCGGTAACGGCTTGGCAAAACATCCAGCCGGTGCTGGCCGATCTCGATGAACATCTTGTATTCGTGCGGGACGAGGAACTGGGATTTCTCACCGCCTGCCCCGCCAATATCGGTTCGGCGGTACGCGCCTCGCTGTTCTGTCATTTACCCGGCCTCGTGGCCACCAAAGGAATTGAAGCATTAGCGTCCCACGTCTCCGACGCGGGTTTTACCGTCCGCGGATTCTGGGGTGAAGGGTCGGATGTCCTCGGCAACACGTTTCAATTTACCGACGGACCGGGGCTTTCCCACCACGCTTCGGACTCTTTATCGCGGATCGAAATCCTCGGTCAGGAAATCATGGAACGGGAAGCGATGGCTCGCATCGAATTGCAGAGCCAACGCCCCGCTCTGCTTAAGGATAAAATTGCCCGCGCATTAGCAGTCCTGCAAGCCTGCCGGGCACTCTCGGGCGGCGAGACGATGGCGTTGTTTTCCGGAGTTCGGTTAGGACTGGATATCGGATGGATCGAAGGCCTGAATCGCGAAACTATCTCTATGTTAACATATGAATTAGGCAAGGCACACTTGAAGTGGCGCGGCTACAATGACAGCATTCCGGACGGCCGCCTGATCCGCCGTGCCGAGCGGGCCAGAGAGGTCTTCGCCTCCGCCCGGTTCATCGGTGGATAACGGGGTTTTTCCAGGCAAACCTGCAGAGCACGATTTTTGCTAAAGGAGGGTATGACCAGACTACCGGCCGGTGCCCCGCTGACGTCCACTTGCTTTTATGAGCGGCACCGCTAAATTGATGGATGAGCACCCTTTGAGGTTACGATGCAGAATAAGTTTTCGCTCCGCGTCCAACAGGTAATCCAATACTCCCGCGAGGAGGCGCTCCGGCTCGGCCACGATTTCATCGGCACCGAGCATCTGCTGCTCGGAATCATCCGTCTCGGTGACGGACTGGCCGTGCAGATTCTCCATAATCTCAACTGCGACCTCGATGAAATCCGCGAGTCGGTGGAAGAGATGGTGGACACCTCCAAGGGCACCATGAAGATCGGCAACATTCCGTTTACCAAGCGGGCCGAAAAAGTGCTCAAGGTTTCCTATATCGAAGGACGGAATTATTCCTCGGATATCATCGGCACCGAGCATCTGCTGCTGGCGCTGCTCAAGGAAGAAGATTCGATGGCGGCGCAGGTCCTGCACGGCTTCAGCGTGACCTACGACGCAGTGAAGGCCGAACTCGACAATTTGCTGCGGGGCAGCGGCCAGGCCGCACCGACGACTCCTCAGGAAAAATCCAAGACTCCGAATCTCGATCACTTCTCGCGCGATCTGACCAAACTCGCGCGTGACAATCAACTCGATCCGATCATCGGCCGCGACCGCGAGATCGAACGCGTGGCACAGATTCTTGCCCGCCGCAAGAAAAACAATCCGGTGCTGCTCGGCGAACCGGGCGTGGGCAAGACGGCCATCGCTGAGGGACTCGCGCTGCGAATCATCCAGCAAAAAGTCTCGCCGATTCTATTCGGCAAGCGGGTGGTGGCGCTCGATCTCGGTTCCATCGTGGCCGGGACTAAATACCGCGGACAGTTCGAGGAGCGCATCAAGGCGCTCATGGCCGAGATCGAAAAGGCCACCAACGTCATTCTGTTCCTCGACGAGCTGCACACCATCGTCGGCGCGGGCAGCGCGTCGGGCAGTCTCGATGCGTCCAATATGTTCAAGCCGGCGCTGGCCCGCGGCGAACTGCAGTGCATCGGCGCGACGACGCTCAAGGAATACCGCCAGTCCATCGAAAAGGACGGAGCGCTCGAACGACGCTTTCAGAAAGTCATGGTGGACCCGCCGTCGGTGGAGGACACGATCTCCATTCTCAAGGGGTTGCGCGAACGTTACGAAGAGCATCACGGCGTGCGCTATCCCGATGAAGTGCTCGAACTGGCCACGCACCTCGCCGATCGCTATATCACCGACCGCTTCCTTCCCGACAAGGCGATTGACGTGATGGACGAGACCGGCTCGTGCGTGCGCATCTCCCACATCGTGATTCCCGAGAAGGTCGTGGAGATCGAGAAGGAGATCGAGGGCATCCGCCGCGAGAAGGAAGACCTCGTCAAACGGCAGGAATATGAAAAAGCCGCCATGCTCCGCGACAAGAAGATGAAGCTCGAGCAGATGCTCAAGGACGAAAAAGAGCAGTGGGAGAAGTCTGAAGCGCGGCCGGCGATTCAAGTCACCGAAGAGGACATCTCGCAGACCGTCTCGCGGATGACCGGCATTCCCGTGCAGCGGGTGGCCACCGGCGAGGGCGAGCGGCTCTTGCATATCAAGGAAGAGCTGTCCGGCCGCATCGTCGGTCAGGACGCTGCGCTCGATGTGATCGCCCGCAGTTTGCGCCGCGCGCGCAGCGGTCTCAAGAGTCCGTCGCGTCCCATCGGCAGCTTCATGTTCCTCGGTCCGACCGGCGTGGGCAAGACCGAACTCGCCATCGCGCTCGCGGAATATCTTTTCAACGATCCCACGGCGCTGATCCGCATTGACATGAGCGAGTACATGGAGAAGTTCAATGTCTCGCGGCTGATTGGATCGCCGCCCGGATACGTGGGCTACGACGAAGGCGGACAGCTGACCGAGCGCGTGCGCCGCAAACCGTACAGCATCGTGCTGTTCGACGAGATCGAGAAGGCGCATCCCGACGTGTTCAACATTCTGCTGCAGGTGCTCGACGCGGGCGAACTCACCGACGGCACCGGCCAGAAGGTGGACTTCCGCAACACGATTCTCATCATGACCTCGAATCTCGGCACGCGCGAGGCGGCCAAGAGTATGGAGTTCGGTTTCAGCGGCGCATCCACGGTGAGCTTCGACAAGCTCTCGGGCAAGATGCTCGAAGAAGTGAAGAACATGTTCCGCCCCGAGTTTCTGAACCGCTTGGACGAGATCGTGGTCTTCCATATGCTCGAGCGCGAGTCCATTGACAAGATTCTCTCCATGTACGTCGGCGAGATCAACAAGCGGCTCGTCGAGCGTCACCTCAAACTCACTCTTCATCAGAAGGCGCGCGACTTCTTGATTGACCAAGGGTACAAGCCCGAAGTCGGCGCGCGGCTGCTCCGCCGCGCGGTCGAGAGGTTCCTCGAAGATCCGCTGGCCGAGGAACTCTTGAAAGACCGTTTCAGCGAAGGCTCGACGGTTCTGATTTCGGCCAAGGATGAACAGCTGACCTTCCGGGAGCAGCGCGAAAAAGTCCCGGAGGGCGCTGCCGACAGCGACTAAGATTCCCACCTACAATACGCGGGGCGGACACATTGTCCGCCCCGCGAAGTTTTCACGATCTGCCTTCATCGCCACCTTTGGAGACTGGGGAGACTTCCATGAAAAAAGTCTTGCTCGCGCTCCTTCTTCTCCCGCTTTCCTTCGCTCTCGCTCAACCGCCCGACACGCTGTGGACGCGGGTGTACGATCAATTGGTCACGGATTGTGAAGCACGAGACATGCTCGTAACCGCGGACGGCGGCTTTGTTGTCGCTGGCGGGATTATTGGCGCCACCAACGGCTCGTTTCTCATGCTGACTGACGAACAAGGCAATCCCGAGATGTTCAGTATGCAACAACTTCAAGGGATGTCGCTTTACTCAATTCAGAAAGTTCTCACCGGCGGATTTCTTGCTGTAGGTGTTAAGTATCAGTCCACCTATGGCGATGACGCTTCCGTCGTGCGGCTGAATGAACAAGGTGACACGCTATGGACACGATCATATGACCGGGGAGACGATGAGTATCTTTTCGATCTTGCCCCCGCCGCGGACGACGGATTCATTGCGGTGGGGAGAAAAACCAACGGAAGTTGGAGTCGTAGTGCCCTGTTGGTCTTCCGCTTTGATGAGAATGGAGACACGTTGTGGACGCGCGAATATACCGAGAGTTCCATGGGGCTGCACGGATACTCTGTTGTAACATGCGAGAATGGTTTCGCCGTGGGGGGAATGGTTTGTCAAGGTTTATACTTCAGAGGAATGTTGCTTCAGCGGATATTCCCAAATGGTGGCGACATAATATGGCGGCGCTTCTATCCGGAACAGAGCGAGTACCCGCCCGATCTCATGTGTTATGCCCAAACGATCCATGCCTTAGACGACGGGGGATTCCTATTAGTGGGAAGTCAAGGCTTCACGACCACGTTACCAGATGGAATTGCAGTCGTCAGGACGGACTCTGCAGGTGATACACTATGGACACGTTCAATGATGACTTGGAACGAATGGCCGATGATTTCAAACGCCAGCGCGGCAGATGTGGTTGAAATTGCCGGTGGAGATTTTGTCATTGCCGGCAGTTTCGCACGAGATTATTCTGAATATCGCAGCATTTGTTTGATCAGAATGACGGCTAATGGAGACACAGTCTGGACCAGATCGTATTATGGATCGGGGCCGTTGCACTCACTGCAACCCTATGCGATGGCTATCACAGAGGACGGCGGCTATGCCATTGCGGGAATGGCCACTGCGTCTCCCGAGTATCCCGGTGGCACTCGACACATCTTTCTCATGCGCACTGAACCTGATCCATTAGGCGCATTCCATTCCACGCAGGTATTTATCCCTGACGATGAGAGAATTAGGATAGTCCCCAATCCCTTCAATCCCTCCACCGCCCTCTCTTTCACACTGCCCCGCCAAGCCCGCGCCCGTCTTGCCGTGTATGATGTTCTCGGCCGCGAAGTGCGCGTGTTGGCCGATGAGAATTTCGCGCCGGGCGAGCACCGTATCTTGTTCGATGGTTCTGACCTGCCATCGGGAATCTATTTTGCGCGCCTGCAAAGCAGCGAGTTCGTGGCCACGCAGAAGCTGCTGCTGCTGAAATAGGTTTTAGATCAGGCTTTCGGGTGATACCATTCAAACGGAGGGTACTGCCATGATCGCCCGTTCAAGATTGACATTCGCCATGCTCGCGTGTCTGGCGGGTGGACTGTGCCTGAACACCATCAGCCACGCCATGATCTCGTCGGTTCAGATCACTCCCGCGCAGCCAACCGATCAAGACACGATCACTTTTTCGGTGGCAGGCGGGTTTCCCGATGCCTGCTGGCATTCGCAGGATTTCCATTTCACCCAGACGTCTCCCACCGAGTTCGCCGCCGACGTGTTTGGAGTGGACACCTGGCAGCCCGGAATGGTTTGTCTCCAGATTATCGTGAACTATGGCTATTTGGCGAGCTTCGGGCCACTTAATCCGGGCAATTATACGATTCTCATCACAGAATATCCTCAATCCGAGCGCGAGCCGTGGCCTGACATTTCTACGCTGATATTCAATGTCCAAGAATCCTTGCCTCCCGCCGAGATCAGCCTGATACCGACGTCGCTGGATTTCGGAATCGTTCAGCTGGGACATGATTCGGTACGAACTCTGACAATTCGGAACGTGGGAGGCGAGCTATTAACGGTTACGAACACGACCACGCCCATAGGCTTTGCCACGCTTTTCGAGTTACCCCTGACGATCGCGGCCGATAGCAGCCTAACGGACAGCGTGCAATTCAGTCCCACGGCTGACCAGCCCTACGGGGGTAATCTGGTGATTCTCAGCAACGCCTCCACCAGTCCCACCCTCGTGCCGCTTTCGGGCGTCGCCGGAGAGCCGTCGTTCTCGGATGATGCGTTTCCGAAAACTCCAGAGGATATTTTCCTCGATCAGAGCTATCCGAATCCGTTCAACTTCTCCACGACGGTTTCCTTCTCATTACCCCGCAACACCCCAGCAAGACTTGCCGTGCATGACGTTCTTGGCCGCGAAGTGCGCGTGTTGGCCGATGAGAATTTCGCGCCGGGCGAGCACCGTATCTTGTTCGATGGTTCTGACCTGCCATCGGGAATCTATTTTACGCGCCTGCAGAGCGGAGAATTCGTGGCCGCACAGAAGCTGCTGCTCTTGAAATAGCCCCCCTTCCGCGAATGGGGATTAGGCGGCACGCTCCGCCCTGCCGCACGTTATTGAGCCAGCGCAACGGGACGGAGCCCGTTGCCTAATCCATGAACAGCGCATATCCATGCGGCGCTACGGATTTCCGATTTCGGATTTTGGATTTCGCTCTGACCTCCCTTCCGTCTCCCCACAAATGGAGGGAGACGCGGACACAATGAATTGTGTCCCTACAATTCCAAAAAGCCACTCCTTCATCCTTCCTCCTTCATCCTTTCTTCCCCGTTTGCCTCTCGGACGATCTCTCCGTATATTATATTGCTGTAGCCAAAACAGCAGATAGCGGCAAAGACCCGCTATCGTGCCGTCATCTGCCCATGATATAATGCTATGAAAAAAGTTCTCGTAGCTCTTGTTATTGTTCTAATTTCCGCGCTTTCCACCGCTGCCGGTCAGCTCACGGACGGGCTGCGTGCGGCCTACGAAAGAGACGGGGGCCAGTCGTGGCAGCCGGTGCTGATCGCCCTGTCCAGCCGTGTATCCGCCTCTGATTTGCTCATCGGTCTGGACGCGCTGCCGCTGGATCAGGTGCATGCGCGGGTCATGCCATCGCTGCAAACCAACGCCGCCGCCACCCAGACTCCCGTCCAGAAGTCGCTGGAGATTCTTGTTTCCACCGGCATGGCCCGCAACGTCCGTTCGCTCTGGCTCGCCAATGTGATCGCCGCCGAGCTTACCCGCCCCGCCGCCGAACTCGTCGCCAATATGGCTGAAGTGGACGAAGTCGGTCTGGACGAAATCGTCACGCTGCGGCGCGCGGCGGACGTTCAATCCTCCGACGCCAGC
>JAQTRJ010000308.1 GCA_028711875.1 bacterium
AAACCCACCCGGCGACGCTGCCCGCGCTCGTCGAGTTCCAGAAGCACTTGCGCCGAGCCGAGCACATGCCCGGCTTCGATGAATTTGACCTGAACTCCCGGCGCGACGTCGAACGGGCGATGGAGATCATGGATCGTCAGCCGGTCGAGAACCTGCTCCACGTCCGGCAGTCCATAGAGCACGTGGAATTCCGGCTGGCCCTTGCGGCGGTGAATCTTATTGACAAACTCGACGTCCTTCTCCTGCACGTGAGCGGAATCGCGGAGCATGGGATCGCACAGCTCGGCCGTGCCCGGCGTGCAGTGGATCAGGCCGCGAAAGCCTTGCGCCGCGAGTCGCGGAAGCAGTCCGCAATGATCGAGATGGGCATGGGACAGCACGACGGCATGAAGCGTGGCCGGATCGTATGCGGGATGGCGGTTTTTGCGATAGGTTTCTTCGCGCCGCCCCTGAAACAGGCCGCCATCGAGGAGAATCCGCGCTCCGCCACACTCGATCAGGTGCTGCGATCCCGTGACCTCTCCGGCCGCGCCGTGGAAAGTAATCTTCATGGTTATAGACCGATCGGTTGTCCTCAGATACTGAGGGCAAGTGGAATTGGGACTCGAAACATTTCCCGCATGAGGAAGCTCTTGACTTTTTGAGACAGGATCGGTAAGTTATACGTCAGTTCGTAAAGGGAGAAACTTGGTGTTTCGTCGTATCCTATTGATATTTATTGCGATGGCAGCGTGCGGGACAGCCTTTGCCGGGGCCGAGCTGTTCTCCTTTGAGGCTTTTGCAGTCGTAGATCGCGCCCGGATCGAATGGTCCACAGGCGGCGAGCAGGATGTTCGATCTTTCGTGATCGAGCGATCGGGAGACGGGCGGATGTTTTCGGCCATCGGGCAGGTCGCGCCCACGGGATCGTTCTCACAGTATGTATTCGTGGATTCCAGCCCGCTGGACGCCGATATCGAGCACACGTTCTATTATCGGCTGCGGATCGTGAACCGGGACGGAACGGCGAGCTATAGTCAGATCGAAGAGATCTCGCTGTTTTTCTCGGCGGTCCAACAAACCTGGGGATCCATTAAGGCAATGTTCCGCTGACCTCTTCCCTACCACACGGCATTTCAAGCCCCGGCAAACCATCCGGGGCTTTTCATTTGCGGCGCGAGACAATTCCCCCGTTTCCATGTTCCCTGCGCAACTTCGGGCGCTCCTTCGCCATTGTTGGTCAGAGACCGACAGGGCGCAGCGACTTGTTATTCGTCCGAGAGAATCCAGACGCGGAGCGGATAGGCGATGGCCAGCGCCAGAAAAACACCCAGCAGATAGCCGGCCATCACGTCGGACGGCCAGTGGTGTCCCATGTAGACACGACTGAATCCCACCGATACGGCCGCGAAAACCAGGAGCGGGCTGATCTGCGGGTAGAAATAACTCCAGTACATGACCTGCCCGGCGATATTCGCGGCATGACTGGACGGAAAGCTCGGCGAACTCTTGTAAATCGTCAGTCCGAACTTGTCCGTATAAAACCAGTGTCCGTCCAGATAGAGATGAGTGGCGGGAATCACGTTGCAGGGACGGTCGCGGGCGACGATGGGCTTGATCACGCTCGAGGAAATCTGATCGGTGGCCGCCACGACGAGGAAACAGCAGAGAGCGATGAGCTTCCCGCGCCGTTTCGAACGCAGGAAGTATACGATCCAGATCGCACCCAGCGGGATCAGCCAGAACGTTAGATTCGAGACCACCGGCATGATCAGATCGAAAAAGCCGCTGGTGAACATCTTGTTCACGATCTCGAAGGTCGCGGCGTCCCACCGCATGAAGACGGATTGTTCGGCCATCATCCGATCACCTCATTTGGGTTCGTTCCGGACGGTTCGTCTGCCCTCGGATGTGCGTGAAGATCGTCAGGCGGCCGTTTCGGCGGGAAAGATCACCCGGAAGACGCTGCCCACGCCGGGACTGCTCTCGACCTCGATCGTCCCGCCGTGGGACTGAATGATGTTCATGCTGATGGACAAGCCCAGGCCGGTTCCACGATCCGCCTGTTTGGTCGTGTAGAACGGTTCGAAAACGCGGTCCAGGACGTCGCGTTCCATGCCGACGCCAGTATCCACGACTTCGACAAAGACTTCCCGTCCCGCGTGCCGCATTCCCGCGCGCAGGGTAATGTGTTTCGGGATCGGGATCTTCGCGTCGCCCTTCGTCTCGGCGGCGGTGACGCGCTCCTCGATAGCGTGGCGGGCATTCTGCATCAGATTGACCAGCACCTGTTCAATCTGATGAAGTTCGCCGTAGATCAGCGGCAGATCGTCGGGCGCTTCGCGGAAGATGTCAATGGCATCCAGACGAATCTGTTCGCCCAGAATCGAGAGCGCGCCGTCCATGGCGTCGGTCACGCGCACCGGCTCGAAGTTGGCGGAATCAATGCGGGTGAAGCCGCGCAGGTGATTGATGGTGGTGGCCATGCGATCCACAGTGCGGCGGATTTTTTCGAGATTGGACAGCAGCAGATCGTCCGAGAGCGTGCGATTGCGATGCAGCAGCCGGATCAGATCGGCGGTGATCGAAATCACGTTGAGCGGCTGCTTCATTTCATGAGCGATGCCCGCCGCCACTTCTCCCAGCGACGCCAGACGGGCGGCGTGGATGAGCTGAGCGTTGGTCTGGCGCAGTTCATGGGAGCTGGTCTCGATCATGTTTTCGAGCTGCACGTTGTAGCTCTTGAGCTTCCATTCGAGCTGCTTCTGCTCGCTCACGTCAATCCCGACGATCAGCCGCGCGCCTTGTCCGGGACGCGCGGGCAAATTGCGCGTGCTCCACGAAATAAACCGCTTCGTTCCGTCGCGCAGCGGGAGTTCCGTGGCCAGACTGGTGATTTCCTCCGGGGAGCGCGGATCAAATATTCGCGAGAGCGGCGATTCGTGATGATAGACGAAGCTGGTGAACACGCGCTCGGCTTCCTCGCGCGATAGACGAGTCAGTTCCTCGGCGAATTTATTGATGCGCAGCACGTGGCCGTTCTGATCGAGGACGACGATCAGCACGCCGGCCGTGTCGAGCAGCCGCTGCGAGAACTCCAGCTCCGCCGTCAGGCTGCGCGT
>JAQTRJ010000309.1 GCA_028711875.1 bacterium
CTCGTGATCTGCTCGAAACATCCCGTGCATTATCAATATAATAAACTCTCGACACGCTCGCAAGCCGCCGCCCGTTTTTCATCCCGTTCCACTCCCGAAAGAGTTGCTTTTTGGCAAATATTTCATATATTTAACATGGACTTCCGAATTTCCGCTCGGCTACGGAGAGGCACGCCCTGAGAGTACTCGCACTGATTTTAGCGGCTCTCGCCGCCATCGGCATCGCCCTCGCGCAGGAACCGCTGGCGGCCGATTCGCTCCCGCCGTCTGCCGACACGATGTTCGTGATCCCCGCCGGGCCGGTGGCGGGCAGTTTCACGTCCGCCGCCCGCGTCTCCGTTCTGGACACGATTGCCGGGTGGGCGAAAATCTCGGTGGAAGGCTGGGTGCCCGTTCGCGCCGTGGCCGGCAGGTTGGCCGCCTCGGAAAAGACCGCTCCGCCCGACGCGACTTCGCTCGCGCCGTCCGCGCCCCGCCATCAGTGCGAAGCCATCACCAAAAAAGGCACGCGCTGCAAGCGCATGGCCCAGCCCGGTTCCAAATACTGCTGGCAGCACCAGCCCGGACGCGCGAAATAACGTTCCGTAGATGCAAACGGCAGTTTGCCAATTCCATTTCAGCATTTCAGCGTTTCAGTTTTTCAGCCTTTTCTTCCCATGCACTACACTGACCTCATCCTGCGCACCACCGATCTGCCCCCCGGCCGTCACGTCATCTACGAATTTCCCGAGGGAACAATCGTGCTTGCGAACGTCGGTCTCCGGCACCCGGACTTGGCCCCGCGCGATGAATTCCGGCTCGTCGTGTTGATGGACGGTCGCGAATTGACTCCGCGTCACGGAGATTTCTTCGCCGACTTCCAATTGAAAATCGAAGCTCGTCCCGATCTGCGGCTCGCGCTCGCCGAGGCCTGCGAGCAGATCTGCAACGGTCAGAGTCCGCTCTCGATGATCGCTTCAAAACATCTGCCCACCCGCTTTGCCGAAACCGGCGAAGCCACTTGGCACCTGCAAACCAGCATGGATCAGACCGCCGGCTTGCCGACGGCGCTCTGCCTGTGCGGCTTGCAGACTCTGATCCGCGTCTATGAATTGAACGATTTTCTCCCGAACGCACCCGAAGCGTTCCGCGCGGTGTTTCTCGGCTTGGAACAGGGACAGCCGCTGCCCCAGCTTCTGCGCACGCTTCAGCCGCAGGTCAAGCCCGGCCACCGTTACTTCGACCGCCTCGAACGCTGATCTAAATCTTCTATGCGGCGCATGATTATACGCTCTTCTCGATGGTAGATGCAAACGGCAGTTTGCCCGTAGGGGCGGATTAAGCCTGCGCAACCCGCCCGCGCTTTGATTTTCTGCTTTTCGTCTTTTCGCTTTTGGCATCTTGGCTTCTTAAAATCTTGTCTTCCCCATCCCTCCCATGATCGCTCTTCGCGTTATCTTCTGGCTCTGCGTCGCGGCGATGTTCCATACCTACATCTTCTACCCGCTCTCGCTCCGTCTGTTCCGCCGCCGGTTCGCCCAACAGCCCGATCTGCCGGGGGGAGATTGGCCCTCGGTCGCGATCCTGATTCCCGCCTATAACGAGGAGCGCGTCATCGCCGAAAAAGTGCAGAACGCGCTCGCGCTCGACTACGAACCGAATCAACTCGAAATCCTCGTCGGCTCCGACGGCTCTACCGACCGCACGAACGACATCGTCCGCGCGATCCGCGATCCGCGTTTGCGCCTCGTCGAACTGCCCGGCCGCAGCGGAAAAAGCGGTGTTTATAATCGTCTCGTCGAAGCAACGCGCGCCGACATTCTCGTCTTCAGCGACGCCAACGTCATGCTCGATCCGGCCGCGCTGCGGATGGCCGTGCGTCACTTCGCCGATCCCCGCGTGGGCGTGGTCGGCGGCGGAAAATACATCGTGGTTCCGCGCGGCAGCGAGTCGGTGCGCGGCGAAGCCGCTTACGGCCGCTATGAAAACTGGCTGCGCACCCGCGAAAGCGCGGTCGGCGGCATGTCCGGCGCGCTCGGTTCGTTCATGGCCGTGCGCCGCGACGTCTATCGCGGCTATTCGCCCGGTTCGATCAACGACGACACCGTGCCCTCGATTTGGGCGACCCTCGCGGGCTATCGCAACGTCCATGAACCCGCCGCCAAAGCGTTCGAGGAATCCGGCCGCACGGTCGCGGAGGAATTCCGCCGCCGCATCCGCATCGGCGCGGGGAATTTCCAGACGCTGTTCCGCTATCCGCGCGTGATCTGTCCCCGTTACGGCATCGCGGCCTACACGTTTTTCTCGCATAAAGTTCTGCGCTGGAAATTTCCGTTCCTCATGCTGGCCGCGTTCGTGTGCAATCTTTTTCTGCTGGCCGATCCGTTCTGCCGCGTTCTGTTCATCCTTCAGCTGGCATTCTACGCCGCCGCGCTGTTCGGTTGGTTCTTGGATATCGCGCGCGCGCGCCTGCCTTTGATTTCAGCGATCTATCATTTCACCGCGCTCAACCTCGCCCTGCTCATCGGCTTCTTCGTCTATCTTCGCGGCGTCTCGTCTTCCGCCTGGGAACCGACCCCCCGCGAAACTCCGTAGATGCAAACGGCAGTTTGCCTCATTTCGGCTTTCGGCTTTCCGCTTTCAGCTTTTTCCAAACCGATTCCGCCCATGACTCACCGCATCACCTGGGACGAATACTTCTACGGCCTCGTCCACCTCATCGCGCAGCGCAGCGTGTGTCTCAGGCGCAAGGTCGGCTGCCTGATCGTCCGCAATCATCAGATTCTCTGCACCGGCTACAACGGTCCGCCCGCCGGTCATCCGCATCCCGAGGACCTCGGCGGCTGCGAGCGCGACATCGAGGGCATCCAGTCCGGGGAACGACTCGAACTCTGCTACTGCCTGCATGCCGAACAGAACGCGATCCTGCAGGCCGCCCGCAACGGCGTCTCCATCGAGGGCGCAACGATTTACTGCACGACGTTTCCCTGTCCGATTTGCGCGCGCATGATTGCCAACTCCGGCATCAAGGAGGTGCGCGTCTTCAGCAGTTATCCCGGCGAGGACCGCAGCCAGCTCATGTTCGAGCGCTGCCACATCGCGGTCAGCTATCCCGAC
>JAQTRJ010000310.1 GCA_028711875.1 bacterium
TCGCGCCCGTTTCATTCGCAGGCACGCACTGCTGTGCGCTCTTGTCGTAACCGCGCACGGCAGTGCGATCCGTAGTGACACCGCTTGCTGTGTCCATCTTCCGTCGCCGTTGTCGGTTTCCCGACTGGCAACGGTGAAGATCGGCGGTCGGTTGCAAGCAACCGACACCGCGGCAAGAATGTCATTCTGAACGCAGTGAAGAATCTCAGCCCGCGTGCCGTGCCAAGATTCCGGCAGGGACACAGTCCCTGCTCGGCGGAAGCGGGGACACAGCAAGCTGTGTCACTACAAACGGGCGACGCAGTCGGCCCCTACAACGGGCTATCATAGGCAACGGGTGATGCAATCAACCCCTACGAGACACATAATCGGGATTTTCTCGATCCAGCGCCCATTGTTGCGGGTTATTCACAATGTACGTTCGTATTTCCTGCAGATGACGTTCATCACGAATGATCTGATCATAGAATGAACGTTGCCATACCGGAACCGTTGCCATCCGCCGTAACTCGTTAATCCTTCGCGTACACGCACTCTTGAATCCCGCCACTATCCTCTCGAGTTGCTGTTTGGCTTCGCCCGGTTGCCGATGCCCTAAAAGCTGATAGTCAATTGCCAGTAGAGCATGAAGGTGGTTGGGCATCACAACAAACTTGTCCAGCCCAACATTCCGGCGCATCTCGGCCGTGCGCTCCCATTCTCCTTCGACGATCTTCCCGAGTTCGTTGAGTATCACACGACCATTCACAACCTGCCCGAAGAAACAAGCCCGTGCGTGAGTACATATTGTAATCGCATACATCCCGGCCTGCGAGTAATCATAGCCAGCCAATCGCAGGCGTTTGCGCTGTGGAAACGATAAAGGATTGTCCATCTCAAATTCACGCGAGAGGTCGGCGACGATTTTTCGGGCGATGCAGTCCACCCCGACAAAACAGGCGATGCAATCGGCCCCTACGGGATTAATATGTTCCTAATTCTCCAATCGCGTCTTCCACAGCCTTGAGCACAACGAGATTTTTCACCGCGTCTTTCATGTTGTTGTGATCGGTGAAAAGCGGGCGGTCCACATCGAGATGCTCGACCACTTTACGGACGGCAGCATGCGCGGCCTGCGTGCCTTTTCCCGGTTTAAAATTACGGAAGTCGAGCGCCTGCGCCGCGGCGATGAACTCGATGCCCAACACTCCGCAAGCGTTGTCGAGAATCTGATTGGTTTTGAGCGTGGTATTCCAACCCATGCTCACGAAATCCTCCTGATCGGCGGCGGCGGGAATGCTCTGCACGCAGGCCGGAGCCGAGAGAATCCGCTGCTCGACGATGAGCATATCCGCCGTGTACTGACTGAGCATGTGTCCCGAATACATGCCCGCGCCGCCCGTTAAAAACGCGGGCAGGCCGACGCTGAGCGCGGGATGCAGCAGGCGATTCAACCGGCGCTCGGAGAGCACGCTGACCATCGTGACGCACGCGCCAAGCATGTCGAGCGGAACGCTGATCGGCGAGCCTTGAAAATTCGCGCCCGAGAGCACCACGTTGTCCTGCGGCAAGAAGATCGGATTATCGCCGATGCCGTTGAGTTCGATTTCGACCTGCTCGCGCGTCCAGCGCAGATGATCGCGCGCCGCGCCGACCACTTGCGGAGTGGAGCGCATGCTGTATGCGTCCTGCACTTTCACTTTCATCTTGCCGGTGGTGAGATCGGACCCGGCGAACATCTTGCGAAGATTGGCCGCGCTCGTCACCGCGCCGCGGAAGCCACGGAGCTCGTGCAAACGAGTGTCGTAGGGTTTCATGTTGGCGAGCAGCGCTTCGAGCGTCATGGCGGCGACGATTTCCGACTGCTTCAGCCAGCGCTCGACGTCGTGAACGAGCAGGCAGCCGACGGCGCAGATGAAATTGCTGCCGTTGATGGCCGAGAGTCCGTCGCGCACCTCAAGACCCGGAGGCGTAATTCCGGCTTTGGCCAGCGCGGTTCGCGTGGCCATGCGCTCGCCCTGATAGAACGACTCGCCCTCGCCCATGAGCGAGAGCGCGATCTGCGACATCGGAGCGAGATCGCCGCACGCGCCCACGCTGCCCTTGTTGCAGACCACCGGCGTCACGCCCTTGTTGAGCATGTTCACGTAGGCCTGCGTGATCTCGGGACGGCAGGCGGAAAAGCCGTTCGCGTGAACGTTCGTGCGGGCGAGCATGGCGGCGCGCACCCACGGCACGGGCATGGGATCGCCGATTCCGGCGGCGTGATTATAGACCAGATAGCGCTGGAAATCGCGGGTTTGTTCTTCGTTCAGCACGACTTCGGAGAGTTCGCCGATGCCGGTGTTCACTCCGTACATAATTTCGCGCGCGGCCACTTTCTTTTCCAGAAACGCGCGGCCGGTCTTGATCCGCGCGATGGATTCGGGATGGAGTTCAACCTTCTCGCCGTCCCGCGCTACACGGACGACGTCTTCGATTTTGAGGTTTTTTCCGGTAATGGTAACGGGCATTCGTGTTTCTCCTGAAGATGCAAGCGCTTTCCCAGCGCGGAAGCTATCTGTCAAAGATACCTAATATTTAGGAATGAATCAAGGACTGGCCCTTGTCCGATTAGCCATCAGGCTCCGACCTGATGCCGGCTGGCCGCTCGATGTCCGGCCGATGAAAATCGTCCGATTAGCCATCAAGCTCCGACCTGATGGGCATGCTCGCAACGGGACGGAGCCCGTTGCCTAATCGTTCAAGAAACCGGGCTTGTCCAAGCAGAAAGAGAATGCTATATTTCAATATGAACGGCGATGATCCCATTGAACTTCCGATTGACGGAACCCTCGATCTGCACACGTTTCAGCCGCGGGACGTGAAGAGCGTGGTCGAGGAATATCTGGCCGTGTGCCGGGAGCGCGGGATTTTGGATGTGCGGATCATTCATGGGAAGGGAATCGGCGCGCTGCCGGAGACGGTTCATGCCGCGCTGCGAAAGCTGCCGGAAGTGGAAAGTTTCGGTCTGGCGGGCGACGCGAGCGGGTGGGGCGCAACGGTGGTGCGGCTGAAGCCGACAGGAGAGAGGTAATCGAGACGTGGAAAAATCCACCAACGACGAGCTGCTG
>JAQTRJ010000027.1 GCA_028711875.1 bacterium
CCGAGACTGTCGTGCGATCCCTGCCCGTGCTTACGGTTCGGGAGCTGATTCACCAGCGTCTCCGGTGGGCGTCGAAAGGGCTGGCGTATCGCCGCAGCATGTCGGTGTTTCTGTTCGGAATCTACCTGTACTATCTACTGTGGCTGGCTGCGCCCGTCTTGGCTGTGCTTCGACCGGAATGGATTCCCTGGATACTGCTCACCGGTGTCTGGAAACTCACTTGGGACTTCGCTACCGTTCGCATGGGCTGCCGGCTGTTTGGACAGACGTCGCTTCTTCGCTATTTTCTTCCCTATTCCGTGCTCCACGTTCTCGCCAGCCCAATTTTCGGATTTCTCGGCCCGATGCTTGCATTTCGCTGGAAAGACGAGTGGTACCGCACAGCGCGGCTGCCACGCCCGTTGCGCTATCGCCGACTGATGCGCACCCGGCGCATCGCTCGCGAGCGCCGCGCGGCGGAAACGACGCTGTGATCCGATGATGATTCATCCCGCATGGAAGGAATGGTGCTGCCGCGGTTGGATGTTTCGTCTGCCGCCTCATCTGTCCAAGCGCATCGCCGTGACCTTCGATGACGGCCCCCATCCTGAGACCACCCTGCCCCTGTTAAACACACTCGCACACTTGAGAATTCCCAGCACTCATTTCATCGTCGGCGAGAAAGCGGCAGCACATCCCGATCTCCTTCCCGAGATCAACGCACAAGGCCACCTGCTGGCGAACCACGGCTATTGCCACGAAAGCCTGCTCTGGAAATCCAAGACAACGCAGGCGGAGAGTCTCACTGAAACCGACGCAGTGCTGCGGCGGCAGAACATTCGCTTTGGGAAATATTTCAGACCGCCGTTTGGTCAGTTTAATTTTTCTACGAAATCCGTTCTTGCTCTCCACGGTTATCGCGGCGTTCTATGGTCGGTAGCGATTGCCGACTGGAAAGCGGCAACGTCTCAGGAGTTGTGGCGGCGCCTGCGTCCACAAATTCATGAACGCGCCGTCATTTTACTTCATGACACCCGCGTTGCCGCACCGGCCGTGATCGAGATGCTTTCCCGACTGGCGGATGACATCTCGCGTCGCGGCTGGGAATTCACCACTCTTCCCGTCCCGCCAACTGATTCCGCATCATAGTTAACCGTGACCATCCTTTTTTTCTTCATTGCCGCTTCGCTGATCTATCTGATGATCGCTCTTTATTTGGCGCGGGGCATCCACAACAATTACCCGATTCGGAACGACGAACCCACGGTCAGCATCGTAATTCCGGTGCGTGACGAGGCACATCAGATTCGCGGACTCCTTGACTCCTTGCTGGACGTGGATTATCCCTCGGAAAAGCTGCAGATTATCGTTGTGGATGATTTTTCGGAAGACAATACTCAAGCCATCGCCCTCAGCTATCAAGACCGTTTCCGCTGCCTTTACGACGTGCGCAAAGCCATAGACGAACCGGACGGCAAACTGATTCTAAAGACCCGGCCACTGGCGCAGGGAATGGACGTCGCCACCGGCGAAATCATTCTTATGACCGACGCCGATTGCACGGTGCCCCGAGATTGGGTGCGCAGCATGGTCGCCTACTTCACAGAAGACGTGGGGATGGTCTGTGGAACGACTTTGCCGCATCCTCGCGAAAACGCGAAGTGCCCGCTGACGCAGATGGAAACGCTCGATTGGCTGTTTCTGCTTGGCTCGTGTACGGGCATGTCGGGGAAGGGCCACCCTCAGGCGTTAATCGGAAATAACTATTCGGTGCGTAAAGCCGCCTATCACGATATCGGAACCTTTCGCTCTCTGGCCATCGCCGACCTCGACGACATCGTCCTGCTCAAGGCGATGGAGAACAGCAACCGATGGAAGATCGTTTTCCCGGCTTATCGGGGGGTGATGGTCTACACGCGTCCGTTGCCGTCTCTTCTCGAACTCGCTCGCCAGCGACGACGATGGATGAAGGGAATTCGTCACGTGGGCTGGCGCGGGCGATGCGTGCTTGGTTTTGGCGTGGCTGCTCATGTTGCATTGCCATTTTGGCCGCTCCTGCTGGGCGAGTGGTCGCTGCTTCCTTTCAGCCTGCTGGTGCTTGGGGATGGAGCGGTCTTGGTCGGTATGCTTCGCCACTATCGTCAGGGACGGTTGGCATGGTTGGTACCGGTCTATCCGCTCTTCGCCTGCGCGTATGGATTGATTCTGGCGGCGTTCCTGTTCGGTGGGCGTAAGGTGAAATGGAAATCCCGACAATTCTGAGTGGCAAATCCGAGAAAAGAAAGGCCGGTGCATTCGCACCGGCCTTTTTCGCAGATTGACAAATCTATCGAATGGAATAGGAACAGGTCACACCGATTTCGCGACGAATGAAATCCTTGACGCTTGGAACGGAACTCCACTCGGATCCTGTTTGTCGAACCTCGTAGGAGAAGTAGCTCGCAACTTCCCACTGGCTCGTCAGATTCATTCCAAGTGAGGTCGTGATTTCGCCCCGGTGATCCAGTCGTCCGCGATGAAACGGATCCTGTTCGAGACGGCTGTCGGTCGTGTAGACGCGGCGGCGGAGGCGGTAAGAGACATCGGCACTCGTGCGGCGAAACGTAATCCACGGCACGATCGCCGATATGGCAACACGGAATTCATCCTCGGTAAAGTCCGAATTTCCGTATTCCGAGTCTTCGACAGGTTCATCCTCGATGAAAATGGAAGTCCCGGAGCCGCAAGTTTGCCCGACGTTCTCAGAAAAACGACGGGTATATTCCCCCGAAAGATCTATATTGCGGGGAAAACTGTAGACGAGCGTCCCCGCGATGTCCCAATACTCGCTGTCGTATTCCGTGAACTTGGCATTGTAATAATACGAGCCCCAGGAAACGCGCGTGCCAAGCCAAAGGGGATCGAGAAGCCGATAGCGAAACGAACCGGCGTAGTCCCAATTGCGGAATCGTGCGGAATGATACTCATTGAAGTCGCGGTCACGGTACACCCGAAGATAGAACGAGGGGATGTGGTAGGCACGAAAACGCGCCAACCAGCGATAGCCGCGAACTCGCGGACGCACCGACACTCCGAACGTATGCGTTTGATAGTCAGTGAAAGCGTTGAGGGCATGCTGCGTGGCTTTGAACTGGTAATCCCCCGAGATCATCAACATGCCTGGCGCCCGCCAGCTCAGAGACGGCGCCAGAATCAAGTCGCCGGACAGATCATCCACTGATTCCATGGGAATCAGAAAGACATCGGGATCACTTAGAAACTCATTCTGATCGCGCTCGCTTAGCCGCAGCAGATTATCGCTATAGGTCGTCGCCAGCGCCGCTTTCAGATGCCACTCCCACGTTGGGAATGAACGTCGTTGCGCGCCGAGCGCCGTATGCGCAATCAGGCTGCCGACCAGCAACAGAGACAGAACGAGAATCAGAGAACGACGCACAAGCCTTACTCCGGTTTAAGCTGCTTCTCGGGCAGTAAGAACTTCAGCAGACCGGTCCGATGATTTTCCGGCAGCGTAAATTCGTAGCGGTGCGTTCCCTCGGGAATTTCCACGTAGAACACTTCAGCCTGACTGGCGACCAGCGATGACGGCTCGCGATAGGCTGTGACCACGCTCTTGCCGGCGGCCAGCGAATAGGTGCCCTTCACTTTACCGTCCTCGAGCACGCGCACCCGCCACTTCTGCTTGCCGCTCATGTTGGCGTCGAACTCGATTCGCGAGAGCACTTTGAGCGTAGCTGGACCGACCAAGTCCAGCGTGGTGCTGAATCCCGTTCCGATGCGGTAATAGGTGGTACTCTCCTCCCGCGTCACCAAATCCACCTGCGCGGTAAATTGGGAGGGAGTCATCGCCACGACCGGGGTTCCACTGGTAAACGCATTGGTTTCGACTGCGAATTTCAGAAGCACTTTTCCCGAGGCGTCTTTCGGAAGATAGAGCGAATAGGTTTGCTCGCCCTTGGGCACATCAATGAATTTCTTCCGGGTATAGGCAATACGTCCTTCGGTATCGCCGGAGAATACGACTCTGTCGGTTGTGCGTGCTTCATGGGAAATCCGGAGAGCGCGATGGGATTTCTTGCGCAACGCAAGAAACGTGTATTTTACGCTCTCCTCCGAGTTTCCGGCGACTCCGCGCGAGAGAATCATCAGGCGTGACGGACCTTTCACCTGAATCTCGATCTTGGTGTCGGCCTCAAGCAGATAGTAGGGTCGCACTTTTCCGGACACCAGAACGTCAACGGTCCGGTCGAACGTCGTCGGCTGGAAATAGTCCACACCACCGGTCTTCGCCTCAGCCGCAGCCAGCGCTAAACTCAACGTCAGCAGCACAAGGATGTTTCGCACAGTCATTCTCAATTCCTGCCGTATAGTGAATCCACAAAACGCTACATCAGAGTATCAGGGTCAACGCCCGCTTCGCGCAGTCGGAATAAACGCGCGTCGAAGCGAACCAGCAAAGCGATCAGGAAAATCGCCAGAAACGCGGCGATTCCGGCCACCCGCAGATCATACCGATCGGCAATGAACACCTCGCCCTGCCCGATCTGGGGCAAGGGGATGCTCGGTTCTCCAAGTCCATATCTTCGACTTAGGAGCAAAATGTCATCCAGATGAATTGCGGGCACCCCCGTCGCGTTGAAGCGATGGATCACGCCGCGACTCGGATAGTTCTGAACGGGCAGCCGACGGCTGAGTCCATTGGGAATCAATCTCGCGTTTACCGGGTGCCCAATACTGGCAACGCCGTTCCCCACATTAATGAACGCTCTGTAGGGTTTGCCTTGGGCAGATTCGTCAAATAGACGATGCCATCGTGCCATGGAAGCGGGCAAATTGTTCTCATGGATGAAAACGAGACCGTTTCGCTCTGCCGCTTGCCGCATGAGATCCTGACCGACCTGCGAGAGTCCCACGGCAGCGTCATCAATTCCGCCCATGGATGCAGCCACCGGGTGCGAATGAATCATCCCCTTTCGGATCAGCAATCCCTCCATATCCGCCCACGTAAAATCCGGGTCGTTGGCTCCCCACCACGACGCTCCCAGGGCGGTGATCGTGATTGGTTTCGCACCCAATACCTCACAGGCACAGAGTACGGCCAAATTCGCGCCGGGATTCGATCCGGTCAGCGCCACAGCCACCAAATCCCCCCGCTGCACTCCCGCGCGCATGAGCAATTCCACCGCTACGGCCGCGAAATTCGGATTGGCACCGCCGAGTTTCACGTCGTATTTACCCATGTCGGTAGTTATCAGTGAGAATTGCTGGCCGATCAGCGCGTCCAGCAGCGGTTCCCGGTAGTTCTCGGAGAACACTCCGTTTTCGCTGCGTGTCTTCTGGAAAACCTCCAAACACTTCACTTCCAGTTCGGCGGCAGCAATCTTCTCGGCAAAATACGGCATTTTCCGTTCGACGTGGCTGTTCTCGCACCAGTAGTAGAGTCCGCAGCAAACAACCGCCAGAATCAGCAGCGTCCAAATCGAACGGAGAGACGGTCTATAAAGCATGGAAGATCTCCCCGCCGGTGAAGAGAATCACCAGAATTCTCACGAGCGGCGCCGCGATCAGCATTGTGGCGATCGTCTTGATGACGCCCTGCCGTTCGAACCAGTTGGCGACCAGCCCCGGAATAATGAATCCGATCGCTTCCAAGCGAATATCGGCCGACAGTTGTTCGTAGGAAATGATCTCTCGGCTGATGTAGCCGAAAATGAATCCAAGCAGAATCGCCATGACCAAACGCCGTCGGCCGTAGACGAACATATATCTCGAAATCAGACGGATCATCAGATAGGTTACGAACGCGACAATCAGCGTCGCCAGAAGCCGCATCGGTTCGTGAAGGTGCAGCGCGATGTAGCCAGGGACCACGATGCCTCCGGCGGCAGCACCAAAAACCTCGTGGAACAGGAGACTGATCAGAACGCCAATTCCGATGGTAAGCTCAATCATTCCGGCAGACTCCGGGTTGCTCGATCAGGTTCCATCTCCTCGTCTCATTTCTTAGGCTTTGGTGCAGGGGCCGCGGCTGTTGCGGACCGCCGTTGTGTCTTCTTGGCCGCGAAGTATTTTGCGATATCCAAACCGCCTTTGCCGACATTGCCGATGGCGAATACTGTCCCGATGGATTCCACTCTCCCGAATACTTCCTGATAGGTCTGCTCGGGGGGAACAATGCCTAATTTCACGGCTTGTGCCTGCGAGATGCCGTAGCGCGGCAAACTGGAGTACACTCGATCCACGCACTCGCCCATCAGAAACAGATAGTCGAAATCGTGCGGCATCCCTTCCTGAATCATTTCGAGCAGCTGTATCGTGCGGTCATAGCGGTCGGCACGGGTATTCAACAAAACAAAGACCTTGCCCACATCGGTGGTCAGGTCGCGCATCTTTTTCCAGATGGCCAAAGTGGATTCGGGATCATTCGCTGCCAACGCGTGAACGAATTGAACCAGACTATTCCCTTCCGTGACTTCATAGACACGTAAAGCCCCCGCGTCAGGATGGCTTCGATACATTCCTTCCAGTGCAACGTTGCGTGCCACACCGCAATGTTCACAAACGGCCAGAGCCAAAGCTACGTTATCGGCATGTTCGATGTGATCGAAGTGGGCCAATTCCGCATAAGAAACACCACTCGAGTCAGCCTGGTAGAGACGGCAATTCACCCGGCGCGCCTGCCGACGCATAAGCCAGAACATCTTTTCTTCACTGGTGAAGGCAATTCCATTGGTAGGCAGCGTGTTGCACAAAGAACGGGTGATATTCTCGATAGTCGGTCCCATTTCCTGAACGTGATCGAGGCGGGTATTGGTAATCACACCCACGGTCGCATGAACAAAACCATGCTCGCAGATCCATTGATATTCTGGATTTACGGCCATGCACTCGATCACGATAGCAGTTGGCTTGCGGCGGGAAAAATAGCGGAAGACTTTAACCTGCTCGATAATATTCGCTCCGGATGGCCGAACGATCGGTACCTCCAGGCCTTCCGGGTCAATAATTCGGGGCAGGGTTCCAGTTGTTTTTGCCATGGTTCGGAATCCGCCCGCCCTCAGTCCGGCAGCGATCAGGCGGGTAACGGAGGACTTTCCGCGGGTTCCGTTGACATGGATGCGGATGGGGATAGTGGCGACGCGGCGTTGGTGGGCAAAATACTCAGCGAGCCCGATCGCAATCAGTGCAAGGGTGGCAAGCGCAAGATACAGCATTCGTAACCAAGTCTGAGCTCTGAGTACGTGAAAATCGGAACATAGGGAAGATAACCTTAAATATACGAACTCAATCTGCCTTAGTCAACATTTTCTGTCTGTTGAATAGTGTCTGATGGGGACAAATCCTCCGTCTCAAGCCCTATTTTCGCCTCAAGCTGCAAGGTGTCGCCATGTATAATACTTACGACCGAGACTCCGTTACTTTCAGTCAGCAACTTCAAGCTGGCTGAAGGGCAGATCTCAGCCAAAAGAATTGAGGTGAATTGTGTTCGTATTGTATCGTATGAATTATAGATAATTTGTTTGGATTCATTGCTATCACAGTGAATCACCATATTGCCGGACTGCAAGCCCATCCATTCGAGCCAGTGGCCGTCGGCAGGATTCTCCGTCACAGAAAGGACGGCGAGAGTCCCGTGCACTCGCGCGGCGCTTTCAAACACAGCAGCTTCGAAATCGGTTGCGGCGATGCGGGTCCCGCCGGTGTATCTCGAAAAAAAAAGAAAGCCAAACCCGATCAGGATGATCAGCAACGTAGCCGCACGCAGAGCGATGGGATGACCGGCAAGTCGGGTATACCAGTCGGTGCGAATCTTCGCGCGGGTCAGCGCTTTATGTTCCGGCTTGGAGAGCACCGCGGGCGAATCATCCAGCACCGCTCCCGGCGCGCCTGCTTGCCCGGCAATCAGCGCTTGATAACTCTTGAGAACTTTCTCACGGTTCATCCCCACCGCTTCGGCCAAGAGCGCCAGATAACCGCGCCGATAGGCGTCCGGCACCCGTTCCCAATTGCCCGCTTCGAGTGCTTGCAGGTAGGGCAGAGAAACGCATGTGATCCGCGACACTTCCTCCAGAGTGATATGGCGGAACTCGCGCGCGATCCGCAGCTCGTTACTGAAAGCGGCAATAGCCGAAGTATTCTTTAAAGAGTCCATGAATCACGTGAGTGGGAAGCCCGATGACGTTTTCGAAATCACCGTCTATGTGTTCCGCCAAGCCGCGGCCGATGCCTTGAATGGCGTAAGCACCCGCCTTATCAGACCATTCGCGAGTGTCCAGATAGTCCGCAATATCCCGTGGAGACAAGGAACGGAATTTTACCCGGGTGATGGCGGCGCCACCGATGTCCATGAAGCGCGACGAATCGAGCGCGGGGCCGGACAGCCACACTCCCGTAATGACTTCATGCCAAACGTCCGAAAGAGTCTCCAGCATCCGACGCGCCGATTCACGACCGATCGGTTTCCCCAGGACACCGCCGCGATGAGCAATGATGGTATCAGCGCCCAATAAAACACGCGAGCGATCCCGGAAGTGTCGGGATCGCTCGACTTTTCGTTTTGCATTGACTTGTGCGAGACTTTTCGGCGTCTCCGCGAGCCAGCGCTCAGCGGCGATGGAAGGCACGACATCGAAGGGTATCCGCAAGGCGCCCAGCAACTCGCTTCGTCGCGGCGAAGCGGACACGAGGGTTAAGCGAACCGGAACGTCCCTATCCAACGGCGATAGCCAGCAGAAAGATGAAGCCGAGATACGGCATCAGGCGGTTGAACCGGTACAAGGCGGCAACCGATCCTTCGTGGCGCGGCTGACGAAGGCGTCCCCAAAAGAAAAGCATGGGTACGAGCACGCCGCAGACCAGAACCCAGAAGTAGCCGTTCCCATAGCGTTCCCCCAGCCACGGCCAGAGCGTAATCACTCCGAACACGAACAGAACGGCGGACATCCACCCCAATTCGCGATGGAAGATCGTATGGACGGGAAGATCTTCCGTCACGTCGTTGCGATCCGTCAGACGTCGCTGCAAATCACGCATTTGCCCGATCACCAGGCCAAACAAAAGGGCAAACACAGCGGGAAATCCCGCACTGGACGGCGATCCCATCAACAAGGAAGTCAGAATGAACGGAAAAGCACAAGCCGCCATCAGTCCCCACGTTTTCCAAGCCGGACGAATCTGTTTCTCCGCTCGGATCCACAGCCAGGCCAGGGCAACGGACAGCAGCATTGCCGGAACCGCCGGCCAGATCGTGCGGACTCCGGAAGCGAAGCACAATCGCGCGGCAATCACCGATGAGATCGCCGCCGCGACGATGAACGTCGTGCGGCCGTACAGATCGGGGAGTCGGTCAAAAACATCAAGAAGTTTCATGTCGGAATGGCATCTCGAGTTGAAGTCGCACACGCAGCAGGTTCAGGCATTGCGCCAGCACCTGCTTCGAATCAAGTTCTTCCGCATGTCCGGTTTCCAGTGTGGCGATGCGAAATTGCCTGGACGCTTGCTGAGTCCAGTCTTCATACGCATGATTGAGTTCTTCGAGGTAGGAGCGTTGGATCGTGGACTCCGACGCGCGGCCTCGGGCCGCAATCCGTTTCAGGAGGGTATCCACGTCGCAGCGCAGGTACACAATCAAGTCCGGCGGCTTCAGGTATTCGGTCATCGCGCGAAACAGGTCGCGATAGTTGTCCCAATCCCGTCCGACCAAATGTCCGCGCTGATGCAAAGTGGCGGCAAACACTCCGACGTCCTCGTAGATCGTGCGATCCTGCACGCAGGAAATTCCGGTCAATTCAATCTCTCGCTGACTGGCAAAGCGTTTGCTGAGGAAATACACTTGAAGGTGAAACGCCCATCTCGACATATCGTTGTAGAAGTCGTCAAGATAGGGGTTGTCAATCACCGGTTCCAGATAGCATTTCCAATCGAGCTGCGAGGCGAGCGCAGTAGCCAGCGTGGTTTTTCCGACGCCAATATTCCCCGCAATCGCCACGAAATAGGTACGCTCCGAGAATTCGGGCATGGTGAAAACGTTTTAGATGTCGAGCAAATTCAATCCTGAAAAATCATCGCGGTGTCTATGCACGGGATACTTGCCGGGGACGATCCAACACTCTGCCGTAATCGCGATTTCCAATCCGACCAAGTGCCCGGCTCGCACTGTGCCCTGCCGATCCGCTACGGCAGCGTGCAGATGCCAGAATGGCTGGCCGTCTACCAGCGCCAGATTACCGATCAGGCTTACCAGTTCGACAACGCCATCCACCTGAAACGAAAGATACTGCTTGGCGGCCAGATCGAAATAGGCCAGGGCGACGTTGCGGACGCCGCCGATTCCGCTCAGGGAACCGGATGTCCATTGCTGCGCCTGAGTGAGCTTCACGAGGGCGGATGGAAGGGATTCGCCCACCTCGAAGCGCACCAGAAAGCGCTCGTCGTGCTCGGAAATTTTCATGTCAATCAGAAGTCGGCCGCGAAATCCACAGCCAATTCGTCTTCTAAGGATCGGAAGGAAACATCCGGCATCACTTGTCGGAGGCGGGAAATGTCATAGCTGGTATCTCGGGTCATGGCCGATGCGCCTGGGTGGGAAAGATAGCTAATGGGTTCGACCTGATCCGAGGATAACCCGGCGGCACGCAACGCCATACAGCCCGTCTCCAAGCGACTCAACCGGTTTGGACCACCAACGTTGAGCAGTCCTGAAGCGTTCGACTGGCAGGCGATTTCGATCACCTGAACAAGGCTTCGAATGTGGATGGGCGAGCGATATTGATCGAAAAACAGCCGAACCGGATGACCTTGTTTGGCGGCGTTCACGACGCGCATCGTGAAGCTCTCGCCCCAACCGATACCCTGTCCGACCACGGAGTTGCTTCGCAAGACCAGATGACGGGCGGCGCCGTTTAGGACGAGCTGTTCCGCTTCCCATTTCGTCCGGCCGTAACAACCCACCGGCGAGGCAGGATCGCTTTCGCGATATGCTCCCTTCTCGCCGGAATAGACCTGATCGCTGGAAAGGAAAAGCAGTTTGGCGTGAAGCTGTCGTGCGGCACGAGCAAGCCGCGCCGTTGCCGCGACGTTGACATCATGCGCCCGGCCGGGATCGCGTTCGCACTCCAGAACTCGCGACATGGCCGCAGAATGCACGATGGCGTCGGGTTTCCAGCTTCGCAGAATCCGTGTGAGCGGTTCGTCGTTCGTGAGATCCGCAACCTCGCACGGAAACGGGAAGCTTCCGCTCGTTCGAAAGCTCAAGCCCAAGACATCATGCCGCGTAGCCAAAGAAGCCGACACATGCGAGCCCACAAAACCGGAAGCGCCTGTAACGACAATCCGCACCGCACCTCAGAACGAGTAGGACCACGTCACGGTAATCCCCTGCGTTAGAAGATGTGGCTGCACTCCCATCGTCCACGTTGGAGACAATGCCGCTTGAGACTGTGCGCGCAGCCGCGCCGATGTGCGTCCGGCATGAATCGCCGAGGCAATGTGATTGGCGACCATGGCTCCAACCAGATAGATCACGCTGTTGAAGGCGCGATCTGACTTCACCCGAATGCGTTCCATCTCCGCGCGATGCGCGTTGCTGTCCCACGACCAGCGATCCGTCGTGGACGTATAGAGCGCGTCATAGTCCCGCTCGCGAAGCCGCCGCTCATTGTATTGATCCACGGTCATCCAGTTGCCGACGTCCACATAAAAATCGTGATCGTGACCACCGACCACCCCGCCGTAAATCCTGGCCAGTGCCTGATAATCATCGCGCGTCGAGCGACCGTAGGCATCCAGCGTAAGCATCCCCCCCACCAGAACCAGTTCACCGCCGAAAAAGGCCAACGCGGAGTTCGGTTGTCCCAGAGAGTACTGTCCCCATCCGGGAATCACCAACGATTTCAGGAACGCCGATTTGCCCGGTGCAGCGGCGCGCGCTTCGGCGGTCATGCACGCACTGAGAATCGCCAGAGAAATGGCAGCTATGCGCGCTGTTCGGAGGATCTTCATCGGATCGGTCTACCGAATCGGATAGGATAGTGTCAGACAGCGAGTCATCGAGCCATCGAGCGACTTGGCATCATAGTGGAATTTGAGATCACCAAGCGGGTTCGATTCTTGTGCCAGATGGCGATTGTAGCCGCGAACCAGAAAAGCCGCATGCAGCGCCGACAGCACATGGTTGACAAGCACGACTTCCATCGCCACATTCGCATTGTCGAGCAGATCGTTAGCCTCGGCGCGCATATCGCGATAGACGTAGAACAACAACGATTCGCCGTCGAACTCGCGGTTGTTAGGGTTATCGGGGCTCAGTCCGTCGGCCGGACTCTCCCAAGCCGTACGGCTCAGCCCATCCGACCAGCCGTCACCGTTGTTGTAGGTATCCCGCCAGCCAAATCCGAACTGCAGAATGTACTTGCCGATCATCTCGAAATACTGCTGCTCATCATCCGTCC
>JAQTRJ010000311.1 GCA_028711875.1 bacterium
GGGACGGCGCAACCTCCCGCTCCTCAAGGATCCCGAACAGCTTTCCGATCTCGACGTGTTCATCACGGAATCCACCTATGGAAACCGCGATCACGACCCGATGAGCGAGACCGGTCCTGAGCTGCTCGAGGTGATTCAGTCCACCTACCGCCGCGGCGGCAAACTCATCATTCCCGCCTTTGCCCTCGAGCGCACTCAGGAACTGCTGTTTTTACTGGCCGAGCTGTATGCGTCGGGCGACCTGCCCCGCGCCATGCCCGTTTACGTGGATAGTCCGCTGGCGACTCGCTGCACGGAAATCTTCAACCGGAATCATGCCGTCTACGACCGGGAGACCAAGCGGCTTGTTCGCGATGGAACGAATCCCTTCGATTTCCCCGGTTTACATTTTACCGAGTCCGTGGAAGAATCCATGTCGCTGAACGCGCCCGGCCAACCGATGATTATTATCGCCGCCTCGGGCATGATGGAAGCGGGGCGGATTCTCCACCACCTCCGCAATAATATCGAAGACCCCCGCAACACGATTCTCATCGTCTCCTATCAGGCCGAGCACACGCTTGGCCGGCGGGTCGCCGACCGGCTGCCCGAAGTGAACATCTTCGGTGAACCGCACAAGCTGCGTGCCCGCGTGAAAATTCTCAACACGTTTTCCGGACACGCCGGCCGCAGCGATTTGCTCCGCTGCGCGCGCGCCGTCGTGGAGACCTCGCCCCGACTGAGGAAAGTCTTCGTCGTCCACGGCGAAGCATCGCAAGCGCTGTCTCTCATGGAGACGTTCCGCTCGTGGAACGGCTTCGAGTGCGTCTATCCTAAGCGCGGGCAGGTTTTCGATTTGGGGTGAGTCAGGGGAGGGTCAGCAGAAAGATTTTTTGACAAAACGAACTGCCTTACTCCATGAAAATAATGAAATAATGAAACGATGAAAGGCTGAAAAATGGAGGAAGACCGGCGGGAAAACCGGTTTTTTTTGTGGTTCACTGTAAGTGCTTGGAAAAAAGAGAAGGAGGGGATCGTTAGGATGCGTGTAATGTAATCAGCAAGAGCAGGAAAGTCAAAAGAAATTGAATATTTGTTCAAGTGACGGTTTGGGCGGCAATTGGACGGGATTGGCACTGGAGATAGCAGGAGGGAAGGACGGGAAAGGAGGAGATTAATCGGGCGTCCCCGCCCGCCCGGAACCTTCCCCGCCAAGTCTATTTTCGTCTCTCTTCAGCGTCCGGTCTCCCCACCCCTCCACTCAGGCGGGGGTAGGGGGGAGTAGCTTCGCCGAGCAGGGACTGTGTCCCTGCCGGAATCTCCCGAAAAGAAGACGGGCGGGTTGCGCTTCGCTTAACCCGCCCCTACGAGACACAATGAATTGTGTCACTACGAAAACACACTGCCGTGTGAAACTACGGATTCAGCGTTGTGTGGGTTGGCTGCAATCCTTCGCTCGTTCAGGACCCGACACCGCATTGAAGAGAGATTCTTCAGGCCGCGCGATTGCTGTGGTGATCATCCACACGGTTTTTTGCTCGGCCTTCAGAATGACAGGGGGAGGGGATTCCGGGCACGCGGGGACGCATACCTCGGCGATGAATATGGCGGGGACGCATGCCGCGGCGGAGTTTCTCGAGCGTATCCCAAATATCAGAGGCGATTTTCCGTAGTATCGTGGTGACGGCAGAGCTACCCCCCACTTTCCCCCCTTATGGTAAGGGGGGATGAAGGGGGGTCAGAGCCTCGCCGAGTACTTATCCCTCGGATGTTTTTGAGATGAGTTCCAACCATCATTCGAATTTGCCCTTTCAGTTTTTGCTTTCCGTTGGGGCGTCCGGAATCGCACCGACCAATCAGATTTCGATGAACAAAGCGGCTCGGGCGTAGCGCCCGAGCCGCTTGCGTTTGTTCGTCCGGGAAAACTACTTCATCAGCAGCATTTTGTGCGACGCCGAGAAGCTCTCCGTTTCCAGACGGTAGACGTACAGGCCGCTGGCAAGCCCCGTGCCGTCGAAGGTCACGCGATAGTTGCCCGGTTGGGTGACGCCGCTGACCAGCGTCGCCACTTCCTGACCCATCAGGTTGAACACCTTCAGCGTCATCTGCTCAGCCCGCGGAACCGCATAGCGGATTTCCGTCGAGGGGTTGAACGGATTGGGATAGTTCTGCGACAGGTTCCACTCCGTCGGCATCCCGGGTTCAACCTCAGGATTCACCGCCTGTGCTTCATTAATCACCGCGTGAATCTGGTAGAAGAAATCAGACGCGGTGGGATTGCCCGTTCCGGTCCAGGTATAGGCATGGACGTCATCCCAGTCCTGGGCATCGTCGCCGAGAATCTCGGGATAGCGATCCGTGGCGGTGGACACGACTTCCAGCCAAACCCAGAAATCTTCCGTGATGTTCTGCAGTTCAGGAACGGCGGCCATGCTCACGGCCTTCCACGTTCCCGTCTCGCCGGTCGTAACGGTCACGAGTTCGTTGTAAACTTCCGTGCCCGGCGCCGTCGTGCCGCCGGCGTACACGTGATAGCGAATCGGTACATCACTCGGCTGACCCATGTCGAACATCGCGAGGATCGAAGCCACGCTGTAGGCATTCGCCAGCGTTCCGTCGCTATGGGGAGTGAAGTGCATGAGCGGACCGTTGCCGGTCGCGTAGTTGAACCGGTATTGCGTGGTCCGGTTGTCATACCCGAACTCAAGATCGGGCCCGGACGCTTGCACCACGATCGGGGTCACGGTAGACGTGTCATTTTCTATGTTGTCGTCGCTGCCCAGAGCCGACCACGCCTGTATGGTAGTGTCCCCGGCGGAGGCGATTATGCAGACGGTATCCCTCATCGCGGTTTCGCCCGGATTCAGCGAGAAGCGATCATAGAACGGACGATTGCTGTTGCCCAGCACCCGCCAGAAGGCCTGGATGTCGTTCTGCGCATTGGAACCGGCATTGCGGAAATACCCCTTGATCCCGAACGCCCGCCCGGCCATGTTCGGATAGCGCACCTGAAGGGTGTAGCAGGTCACGTCATTCGGGAAACCGGCCGAGTATTCCAAGTTAAATCCGTCGAACTTGGGACCGACCGCCAGCAGATCATCGTCGTTG
>JAQTRJ010000312.1 GCA_028711875.1 bacterium
CGGCCTGCAGTTCGAGCGCGGGATGAATTCGCCAGCCGCCGCGCACGTTCAGCGTGTACCAGCCCGGCGTGCCGTCGTCGCTGTAGAGATAAATTTTACCCTGCTCCTCGGGAGCGAGATCATCGAAGGGTTTGTCGAAGTTGTAGCAGGCGAAAAATTCGGCAATCCACTTCGCGCGTTCATACGTCAGCCGCGTTTCCCCGAACAGCGGCGGAATGTGCCTGAGCGGAACGTCTTCCTCCATGTCCCGCCCGGCGGTGTAGGTGACCGTCGTGCGCAGTCCCAGTTCATTCGTGAGATCGGCGCGCGCGCTGAAATCGAAACCCGTCACGTAGCCGTGACCCGCGTTGACGATGGCCTGAACTTTCGAGAGCGTGCCGTCGTAGAGAATCGAGTCCTGCCCGTTGAACGCGAAGTCCCGCCGCACCATCACATCTTCGATCCACGTATAGTAGCCCGATCCGCCCACCGTCAGCCACTCACCGAATCGTTTCTCCGCGCCCGCTTCCGCGTTGTAGGAATACTCCGGCCCCAGCTCGTCGTTCGGCACCACCACGCTTCCCGGCGTGGAATCGAAAATCTTGCCCACGTCGTCCACGTTGGGCGCGCGAAATCCCGACGACGCGCTCGTGTAAATGCGAAGCTGCGAATCCGGCTGCCAAACCGCCCCCGCGCTGAACGTCATCGCCCCCGCGTTCAGATCAATCTCGTCGAACGGGAAGTTATAAAAGGTAGTATCTTCAAACGAAGAATGCAAGGCCGCCCGCGAATAGCGAAGACCGGTGGTCAACGTCATGGCGGATTTGAGCTTCCATTGGTGCCCCAGATAGGCGGCCAGCGACGTCAGTTGGCTCCCGCCGTCCGGATAGCGCGTCGAGGCTGCTGACACCTCGCCGGTCTCAATATGCTTGGCCTCGGCGCTGGAGTTCACGTCGTTGTAAATCGTTTCAAATCCATAGAGGAGTTTTTGCCGCGGCGTCAGGTCTTTGTTGAAATCCGCGTTAAGCGAATAAACGTTCACGGTCTCGGTGCGCGACGTGAGCTTGCTTTTGCCGAACGTGCGGTTGTGGCGGCTCTCCTCCTGTCGCTGCTGGGCCAGCGTGATTCCGGCGTGATCGAACCATCCCCCGCCGGAGACGTGCGCCGACAGCGCGTTCATCAGCCACTTCTGCGGGCCGTAATACCACTGGGCGTCGCGCAGGCTGTCGAGCGGCGGCTCCGCGTCGGTATATTCGATCAACCGGTCGTAGCGCGGAATGTTCGAGGACGTCGTCCAATAGAGACCGTAGCCCAGCTTAAGGCGCGGCGTCGCTTGCCACGCGAATTTCTGGAGGCCGTTGAATTGTGAGTAACCGGACGGCGTCTGCACGTTCTCGTTGTCGTTGTGGACCACCACGTCTTCGCCGTTTTCGCGCGCGGCGTATTCGGGGCGCGTGCCGAAATCTTTGTCGTCGCCGCTGCGGACCGCGCCGCTGCGTAAATCGTCGAAGTCGCTGTACGTCAGCGACGTAAAGGAGGTCACCTTCCCGCGCGCGAGCGACAAAAACGCATGCGAGGTCTTTTCATAATTGGCCGTAGCCGTGCGCGCGAACGCGCCGCCGTGAATCCCGGACAACGAGCCGCGCGTCTCGAAGTGCATGACGCCGCCCAGCGCGTCGCTGCCAAACTGCACCGAACCCGGCCCAAACAGCACTTCCGCGCGCTCCAGCGCGTTGGGATCAATCTGAATAATGTTCTGCAGATTGCCGCTGCGGAAGATCGCGTTGTTCATCCGCACGCCGTCCACCACGAGCAGCACGGAGTTCGCCGCAAAGCCGCGCAGCATCGGCGAACCGCCGCCCAACTGGCTTTTTTGCACGAACACCTGACCGCTCGCGCCGAGCAAGTCGGCCGCGGTCTGCGGATTCACGAACTCGATGGTTTTCAGCGGAAGATCGGTGATGGCCTGCGGCAGGTCTTCACGCGCGGTTAAAAAGCGCGTGGCGGTGACGGTGTACTCATCGGTGGAGTAGATACGCGGCGCGAGCCGGACGACGAAGCCGCGCCGTTGCAGCTCCGCAAGCGAGAGTTCCAGCTTCACGTACCCCGCCCGCTGCAACGTCAATTTCGCATCGGTCGGGAAACCGGCCAAATCCGCGATCCCGCTCGCATCGGTGACGGCCCTGCCCGATCCCCCTGCGGCCAGAATCGTCACGGCGGGCAACGCCTGCCCGGTCGCGTCGTCCAGAACTTTCAGTATCGGTTCCGCTTTGACAGCGGCGGCGGTCATCAGGAAAAGGGCGGTCAACAACAGAAAATAACGGATTCTGCGCAGCGGCAACATGGCAAATTACCTGAGATAGAGGACTTTACGGCTTTCGGTGTTTCCATTATGCCTCAGCGTTACAAAATATATGCCGCCAGCGGACTCAGGCGACCAGGATGTCCGATGAGTTCCCGCCTCCTTCATTCCGTTTTCCAGTCGCTCTACTTGTTGCCCGAGCACATTGTAGACCGAGAGGTCTATCTCCGCCCGCGCCGCCAGCTCATACTCGATTTGGAGCACGCTGTTGAACGGATTGGGATACGCCGAAAGGCTGAAGGAGGAAGGCTGGGGGATGAAACGCACTTCTTCAGAACTCAAATATGTGTTCCAGCCGACGGTGGCGAGCATCAACCGCCGTGACGAGTCGGGCAGCAATTCAGATTGTTCGAGCCATGCCGCCACCACACGTCCGTCATCGGTGATGGCCACGTCCGATTCAATGATGTAATGATGGATATCGCGCGCGTGGAGAACCCCCAGCGGTTGAATTATCGCCCCAGTCGTGTCAACGCGCGCCAGCAACAGAAACGATGGACTGCCGAAGGTGGCGGCGAAACCATACTGCGGATGCCACGCCGCTGCGTGAAAGCTGAGATCGGTCGTGAACTCGCTCAGAACTTGACAGGAACCGTCCCGCCCGAGTTCCAGGCACTGCCTCGCAAAAAGCCAGCTTGCGCCCGACAAACACAGCAGCCGTCCGCCTTCCGTTCGACCCAGTTTCAGCGCTCTCGTGGGACACGAAAAGACGGCTTCCGACGGATCGATTCCCTGCTCCA
>JAQTRJ010000028.1 GCA_028711875.1 bacterium
CGACCAGACCCTCGCGCAGCATATCGAGCACGCGCCGGTTCACGCGTTCATAGGTTCCCCGCCGATCCGCATGAAGGAAATACAATCGCACGGGCCGCTCAAGGCGCTCGCGCGGCCGCTCTTGCAGGTTCGAGAGCCGAACGCCCCGGCCGCGGCACACCGCGAGTCCGCGCAGGATGCGGTGATGATCCGCAGGATGAGTGCGGGCGGCAAGCTGCGGATCGCGTTCCTGCAGTTCCGCATACAGCGCATCCAAACCGAGCGTCTCCATTTCGCGCCGTAAATCCTCGTATTCGATAGCGCGTTCATCGTCTTCGCGATAGAAGCCGTCCACCAGCGCGCGCAGGTAGAGCATCGAGCCGCCGACCACGATCGGCGTGCGACCGCGATGAATGATCTGCTCGATCCGCGCGCGGGCCTCGCGCGCGAACTCGCCCGCGGTCCAGCGCTCGCGAATGGACTTCTCGTCTATGAAGTGATGACGAACGCGCGCGAGCTGCGCGGGCGACGGCTTCGCCGTTCCGATGCGCAGTTCCCGGAAAATCTGCCGCGAGTCCGCGCTCAGAATTTCGCCGTTCAGCCGCTCCGCCAGAGGAATTGACACATCGGTTTTCCCCGAGGCCGTGGTCCCCGCCAGAATCAAGACCGCCGGGAAACCGCTATTCAGTTCGCTTGAAGCGTCGGTCGAGTTCACTGAGGGTGACATGAATGACGGTGGGGCGTCCATGCGGGCAGGTCAGGGGAAAGCGGGTGGCGAAGAGTTCGTTCATCAGGGCGGTCATTTCATCGGCGGTCAGCAAGTCTCCGGCGCGAATGGCCGCGTGACAGGCAAATCCCGCCGCCAGCGCTTCAAGCGGCTCGAAACGCGCCCGCCGAAACTCGCGGTACTCCTCGAGCATGGCTCGAATCATGCCGGACTCGGAGACGCGCCGCAGTCCGGCGGGCACCGCCTCCACGCTGTAGGTTCGCTGGCCGAAATCGCGAATCTGGAATCCCAGTTTCGCGAGATCGTCGCGCACTTCGACGAACAACGCATCCATCTCGGGATCGAGTTCGAGCAGCATTGGAAAGAGCAACTGCTGCGCGTGGAAACTGCGCTCGTCGAAACTTCGGATGGCTTTTTCGAACAGCACGCGTTCGTGAGCCGCGTGCTGATCCACGATAGCGATCCCGGATTGAATTTGCGCGATTAGATGTTTCCCATGAACCTGAAAGATCGCCGGCCGCAGCAGTCCTTGTTCGGATGACAAGGCGTCGGGCGCGCGCGCTCCTGAAGTCAGCGGTGACATGTCGCCGGATGAAGCCACGGTCTGGCGGGAGAAGAGATCACTGCGCTGCGGGACGGCGACGGACGGATTTTCAGAACTGCGCTCGGCGGCGTCCGATGGCAGCACCGCCAGTCGGCTGTCCTGTACGAAACGCTCCGTCAGCACCGACCGGATCGCGCGATAGAGAGCGCCGTGCACGCGTTGCTCATCGGCGAATTTCACTTCCAGTTTGGCGGGGTGCACGTTGACGTCGAGTTCGGACGGCGCGATTTCGAGAAAGACCGCGTAAAACGGCCACTCCCCCTCTTCCAGCAGCTCGCGCAGCGCGGAGCGAACGGCCGAATGCAGCAGCGCACTCTGTACCGGCCGGCAATTCAGAAACAGATACTGGTTGCCGCGCGATTTTTTGTTAAGCTCCGGGAGTCCCACGACTCCCGACACGACGACTCCGCCCGCTTCGAACTGCAGAGAAGCCGTCTTGTCGGAAAATCCGGCGCCGAACAAATCATTCAGGCGCGTGCTGAGGTCCGCCGGCGGCAGATTGTATTCGAGAGCATCGTCGTGCGTGAGCGTCCAGGCGATTTCGGGATAAGCAAGCGCATACTGTTTGAAGATACGAATCAGGTGAGCCAGTTCGGTGGCCGCGCTCTTCAGAAAACGCGCGCGAGCGGGAGTGTTGAAAAACAACGAATGCACGGCCATCGAGGTCCCCGCATTCGACGCGATCGGTTCATCATGGGCAATCCGTCCCGCTTCGAGACGCAGCAGCGTGCCACTCGCGGCTCCGGTCGCGGCGGAACGCACTTCGATAAAGCTCACCGACGCAATTGAAGGCAGCGCTTCGCCGCGGAATCCCAGCGTCTTCACCGTCTGCAAGTCTTCGGCGCGCGCGAGCTTGGACGTCGCATGACGCTCGAACGCAAGCAACAGATCATCGCGCGACATCCCGCATCCGTCGTCCACCACCTGAATCAGACTGCGGCCAGAACCCTTGAGCACGATCTGGACGCGCGTCGCTCCCGCATCAAGGGAGTTCTCGACAAGCTCCTTGAGGACGGAGGCGGCCCGTTCCACCACTTCGCCGGCGGCGATTTGGTTGACGACGTTCTCCGCGAGTATGCGAATCTTAGGCAACGAGTTTCTTTCCGACGACGCGACGGACGTCATCGAGAAGCGAGCGACCGCGACGGCGTGCGTCTTCCACTTTTTTCCGATAGGCCGGCGCTTGATCGGCGGGCAATCCCGGCAAATTGATGAGCACGTTGGCGGCGGCGCCCTCGAGTCCGGCCAGTAGCATCTCGGCCGCCGTGCCAGCGTCGGAAACCGTATTCACGTTTCCGTTTTCGGCCACTTCCGGCGCCAGATCGAGAGCCTGCAAGCAGAGAGACATCGTGGATTCGGGAACCTCCACCGCCTGTTTCGTCGCGGCGGCCATTTCGGTTTCCTTGGCACGCTTCTCCGCGTCGTCGCGCTCGGGAAGTTTTCCGGCGGCGCGCATTCGGTTGAAGGCAGCGGTGTCGTCGTCAATGCGTTCGGTAAGCTGCGCGCGCAGCGTTTCGATGTGCGCGCGCAATTCGATGAAGCGATCGGCGACGGACGCGTAGTTCTTTTTCCCAACGGTGAGATTGGCCACCATCGTGAGCAGCGCGGCGCCCAGCGATCCCGCGAGGGCGGCGACGCTTCCGCCGCCGGGAGCCGGCGCCTTCGATGCGACCTGCTCGACGAATCCGGCGACTGGCTGGTAAATGAGTCTGGCGGGGAAATCTTGTTTCTGGTCGTTCATGATCTGTGGTGTTACGATGCGATGGTGTATTCGATGATTTTCTTATCGGGATCGAAGGGGCGGTAGGCGGAAAAACCCAGTTTATCGCCGGCGAGACGCACGGCATCGCGGGCCGACGCGGGACGCGGGAGTCCGTCGCGCCAGACGTAGTATTCGGCGGCGAGCAGCACGGCTTCGAGCGGAATCAGTCCGACCACTTCCGTGCCGTTGACGTTCACGCCGCGCGCAGCTGCTTCGTGCTTCACCTGCTCGAACGCGATATGCGGTGCGGTGATGAGATAGTTCGTCAGGTTCATCGAAATCTGGCAGAACTTATCCTCATCAAGATAGACTCCCATTCCCTTGACTTCGAGCAGCGGACCGGGCTGAAACACCTTTTTCCCCGTCGGTGACAGCAGCTCCGCGCCGTGACGATCCTTAAGCGGCCACCCCATCTGGCGGACATGAAGCGCGATATCCTGCGCGACGTTCACGTCGTCTGTTTTCAGATTCACGTTAAACGCGACCAGAAAGAAGCGCGCCCCGGTGATCAGGCAGCCGAACGAGGGCACAAACGCCGCCGGTCCAAAATCGGGCGTCCACTCGGGAGCTTTCAGTTTCTCTTCGAGCGCCTCGTACTCCCCCTTGCGCACTTTCGCCAGATTAGCGCGCTCAGGACGCGCGGCTGCCGCCTCGTAGAGATAGACGGGAATCTGCAATTCTTCGCCGACGCGCCGGCCGAGCCGCCGGGCCAGTTCGGCGCATTCCGCCATGCGGATTCCCTTGACCGGAACGAACGGCGCGACGTCCACCGCGCCGCTGCGGGGATGGCTTCCCTTGTGCGTCGTCATGTCAATTTCCTCGCGCGCGGCCGAGACCAAGCGAAAGGTGGCTTCGACGCAGGCGTCCGGATCGCCGGCATAGGTAATCACGCAGCGGTTATAATCGCCGTTGGGATCCACGTCCAGCAGCGACACTCCCGGCACCGTTCGCACGGTATTGGCGATGCGCCGGATTTTTTCTTGATCGCGCCCCTCGGAAATGTTGGGGACGCATTCGACAATGGCTTCCATAATGTTCGCGTGAAAAATTGCTATGGATAGGTCTTCAGGAATTGCTCGATCAGATGATCCTGCGCCCCGCGGACGTGGGGCAGCGTGCATTGGAAGTGATTGCACAACACGGCAAACGCCATCGTGTCGCCGGACAGGGTTTCGGCATAGCCCGCGACGCCCGATACATGGCTCATAGAGCCGGTTTTTCCGATCACGCGGCGCGCGGTCAGCGGCATGCTTAGGCGATGGGACAGCGTCCCATCCACACCGGCGATTGACAACGAAGACTCGAACGCCGCGCTGTGCGGATGCCGGTGCATGGCGCGAAGGAAGCGCGTGATCGCGCGGGCACTGACGACATTTTTCCGGCTAAGCCCACAGCCGTCCTCGAGGTGCATCTCCTTCGATTCGACGCCGCATCGCGCGGCGAAGCTCATCAGCGCCTTCACACCGTGACGGCGTTCGGGCGATCCGGTTTCGGCTGCACCGACAGCAGCCAGGAGATACTCGGCGGCATAATTGTCGCTGTCCTTGTTGATCAGAGTGACGAGCTGCGTCAGGGGCGGGGAGCAATGCACATAAAACGGTTCTCCACTCGGCGGACCGAAGGAGCTGCGGTCCACGACAATATCGCCGCCAATCGCAATGCCGCGCTGTTCAAGCGCATCGCGGAGCGCACATCCGAAATAGCGCGCGGGATCCTGCATCGGCACCCAGAGAAACTCGCCGTCGTCGTGAACGGGAATCTCGCCAACCACCGAGATTGACGTGTCGCGCGGCAGCGACCACATCTCGATCATGGGTGAGGAATCGGCGTTGCTCGTGACGACATTCGAGCGAACGGAGAGCGGAGCGTAGTCAGGATCCACGGTGAACCGTGGCGCTCCGTCCACGGTTTCCGAGGGAAATATTCCCAGGTGGCAGACGTTGCTGTTAAATCCGAAGCCGTCCAGCGGCGGCGCGAAACCCGCGTTGACGTCGCCCATCTCCCAGCCCGCGGCGGCGCTCTCCAGCCGATAGGGCCACACGCGCAGAACCAGATTTCCGGAAATGCCGCGCACGCCGCGATCCTTCAGGCTGTCCGCCCAAGCGCGGAGCGCAGGCGCATGAAAATATTTCGCAGATTTGATCTCGGGAGTGGGATCGCCTCCCGCCTGCACAATCAGATCGCCCTGAAGTTCTCCCGAATCAAGCAACGGGCCGTCTCGAAAGCACGGGGTGGTAAATTGAAAATCCGCGCCCAGCGCATCGAGAGCGGCGGCCGTCACGAACAGCTTCGTGAGCGACGCGGGAATGAGCAGCCGATCTCCGTCGTACTCATAAACCAGCGAATCGCCGCTGAGGGAATAGAACGCGATGCTCCACGACGCTCCACGGAACGTATTCTCCGAGATCACCGACTCCACATAGTCGTCAAATGAGCCGGAAGCCGATTCGTCCGCCGCGAACAAAACGGGCGACGCTCCAAACAGCAAAAATAGGACAAGAACACAACGGATCACAGGGAAACCACCAAGCATGCGGTCGGGGAATCGGGATGAAGATAAAACAATGGTCACGGGGGCTTCAGCCGCGGGGATGAAAGCTGCGCACGGTTTCGCGAAGATATTCACGGTCGAGATGGGTGTAAATCTCCGTGGTGGAGATCGAGGCGTGGCCAAGCAGTTCCTGAACCACGCGCAGATCCGCCCCGCCTTCGAGCAGATGAGTGGCGAAAGTATGGCGAAACGTGTGGGGAGTCACGGGAGTCTCGATGCCCGACGCCTGAAGGTAGCGCTGCAGCACCCGCCCGAAACCGAAGCGCGTCAGCGGCCGGCCGTGTTGATTCAGAAACAGGACATCGCGCGCTTCCGGCGGAAGCGGCCGCGCTTTTCCATCGCGCGTTTGTCCGCGCACGTGTTCGCGACCGGCGAACAGGTACTCCTTCAGAGTCGCATACGCACGCTCCCCGAACGGCACGAACCGTTCCTTCCCCCCTTTACCCGACACACGCAGGAGACGCTCTTCGAAAAGAACATCCCGGCGCCGCAATCCCACGAGCTCGGAGACCCGCAGGCCGCACGAATAAGCGATTTCGATCATCGCGCGATCGCGCAACGACACGGGGGCCTCATCCGTCACTGCCGCGAGCAGCCGCTCGACATCTTCCACGGTCAGCACACCAGGCAGATAGCGGGGCAGCTTGGGACCTTCCAGAGTCTCGGCCGGATTTGAGGTCGCGAATCCTTCCATCGCCCGCCAGCGAAAGAAACCGCGGAGCGAAGAAAGATGCCGGGCCAGACTGCGCGGCGCAAGAAACTCGCCGAGTTCGCGCAGATAACGTTCGAGCGTGCGGTGATCTACGTCGTCGAACGCCTGCTGCCGCGCTGTCAGCCATGTCCGAAAGGCGTGAAGATCGCGCTCGTAGCTCTGGAGCGTGTTCGCGCGCAAGTCCGCTTCGAACGCCGCCTGCGCGAGATAGGTGCGAATCTCCAGCGCCGCGGATTCCTCAGGCGCGGACGAACGGATTGCTTTGCCGCTCTTCACGGATGGTGGTGGTAGGCCCGTGTCCGGGGTAGACCACGGTCTCGCCGGGAAGCGTGTACAGCTTAACGCGAATGGCTTCGAGCAGATCGCGTTCGCAGGAATCGGGAAAATCCGTGCGGCCGATTCCGCCCGCGAATAACGTGTCTCCGGAAATGATAAATCCCGGGTGATAAAAAACAAGCGAACCGGGCGAATGCCCCGGCACATGCTTCACGACAAGCTCGCCCTCTCCGACGGTCAGGGTATCTCCGTCCGCCAGGGTGCCGTCGGCATCGGGCGAGAGCACGGATTCTCCCAGATACAGAGAGAGATTTCTTGCGGGATCGGTGAGCATCGGCCGATCCAGCGGATGGATAAGCAGCGGGATGCCGAAATGCTCCTTGACTTCGCGGTTGGCAAGAATATGATCGCAATGCCCGTGAGTGTTCACCAGACAGACGGGATGCAGGCCGCGCGCAGCGATGCGTTCGATCAGAGTCTCGGTCTCGCCCGGCGCGTCGAAAATCGCCGCCTGCCGCGTGCGCTCGCACCAGACGATCAGCGAATTCACGGCGAACGGGCCGGCAACCTGTGATTCGACATTCAACACGTCGCCGCTTCACGCAGACGCCGAACGTTCTCGGCGATGTTTCCTTGGAACACCGCTGTCCCCGCCACGAGCACGTCGGCTCCGGCTTTCCGCACACGCGGCGCGGTGTTCTCGTCAATCCCGCCGTCCACGGCAATCCGGAACTCGGCCCGGCCGTCGCGGCGCCAGCGATCGGCTTCGGCGATCTTCGGAACAACCTCGTCCATGAAACGCTGACCGCCGAAACCGGGATTCACGGTCATGACCAGCAACAGATCGAAATCGCCCAGCACAGATTCCAGAGTCTGCATCGGCGTGGCCGGTTTGACCGAAACTCCGGAACGAATGCCGAAGGAACGAATCCGCGACAGGACACTGCGCAGATCGGAACACGTCTCTTGATGCACCGTGATGTACGCGGCCCCCGCGTCGCGATACCATCCCAGCGAGTCTTCCGGCCGCTCGATCATCAAATGCACGTCAAGGGGAAGCGAGGTCAGGGCATGAAGCCGGCGAATAACCGGAGGGCCGAACGTCAAGTTGGGAACAAAATGACCGTCCATCACATCGCAATGAATCAGGTCGGCGCCGGCCGCCTCGCACTGCCGCACCTGCGCACCCAAATCGGCGAAATCCGCGGCCAGCAGGGACGGCGCGATCCAGAGAGGATTCGTCAAGGCGAGTCTCCCGCTTCGTTCGGCGCATGAGCGTCCTTGCCTGCCGCAGAATCCGCAGGCTCATCGGATGCCGAAGTTGTCCGGGACGGTACAGCCACAACGATATCCACCGCCGTTTCAGGCGTCACTTCCTGTCCGGATTTCACCGATTGAGCGATGACCGTCCCGGTCGGATAGTGATCCGTTTCCTTGCGAACGATCCGTCCGAGCCGCAGTCCCGATTCGCGCAGAATCACCCGCGCCTCATGCAAAGGTCTTTCCATGAGATAGGGCACGAAGAAGTGATCCGGCTCCGTGCCCAACGAGACGATCAACTTGACTACGGCGCTCGATTCCACCACCTCTCCAGCCAGCGGCCTCTGCGCGATCACCACGTTTTTCGGGATCGTGGATGAGAAGCGATAGGACAAGTCCGCATCGGTGCAGAGGAGATTGGCGTTGCGGCAGCGCACCTGCGCGTCGCGCACGTCCAGTCCGACCAAATCGGGAGCCAGATCGCGCTGGGCCGCGAGGGCCGGAATCACATGGATTTTTCGTCCCGGCTTGGCCAGCGATCCGGCGAATGGCCGTTGCTCGAGCACGGTTCCCTCGGAGACATCGCCGCCCGGCTTCGGAACTCCCATGATTAAAACAAAATTCGCCGAGTCCGCGCGCCGCGCCGCATCTTCGACGGAGAGTCCGACCAGATCGGGAATGGCTTTCTCGGTTCCCTGCCGCGTATACAGAGGCAGGGCGATCCGGTCGAACACGAAGAAAATCAGGAGCAGGACAACAAAAATACCCGCCGCGACGGAAAACCAGCGGAGAAACGCGCGGGGAGCATTCGGTGAAGCCATAGGATGATTCAGGTGATACGGCGGAAGCGAGCGGCGAACGCGCCGTCGCAGCCATGCAGGTGGGTAAACGTCTCCATGTCCCCGTGTTCGCCCACGACGGACTCGGGAACAAAACCGCGCGCGTCTTCCTTGCGAAAATCCGGAAACAGCTTCAGGAAGGCGGCGACGATATCATGATTCTCGGCTGGCAGGATGCTGCAGGTCGAGTAGACGAGCACGCCGGCCGGCCGCACGAACTCCGCGGCCCGCGCGAGGATTTCGATCTGCTGTTTGCATTGGACGGGCAGATGGTGACTCTTGCGCCGCCAGCGCACGTCGGGCTGCTTGCGCAGCAGTCCCATCCCGGAACACGGCACGTCCACCAGCACCCGGTCGAACGGCGCGGAGGAAAACTGGCGGGCATCCACGGTGTGGACAGCCACGGCAGTGATCTCGAGCCGCTGGAGATTTTCCCGCAGCATGCGCGAGCGTTCCTCCGAAATTTCGACCGCCACGAGCTCGCCCGTTCCCTGCATGCGCTGGTGGATCGCGAGCAGCTTGCCGCCGGGGGCTGCGCACAAATCGAGAATCCGTTCTCCCGGATCGGGCGACAGCAGGACCACCACCAATCCGGCGCTTTCGTCGTGAACGGTGAGTTTGCCCGAATCCAGAAGCGGCTGGAGCTGAAAGACGGCGGAAGACGGAAGAAGATAGTACCCGCCGACCAACGCCGAAACCTCAAAGTGAAGCGCGCGGGAGCGCAGGAACTCCTCGAATTCGGCCGTGGTCCAGCGCAGTGAATTCACACACACCGTCAGCGGCACGCGTTCGTTGTTGGCTTCGAGCACGCGCGGCAGGTCGTCCATCCCGAAGCGGTCGGCCAGTTCGCGGACGATCCAGCGCGGATGCGAATGAACGAACGCCAGCCGCCCCAGTTCATCGGTTCCGTCGGGCGGAGCGTTCCACCGTTCGCGCTCGCGGGCCAAACGTCTCAGAATCGCGTTGATCAGTCCGGCGGCGGACTTGTTGATCCGCTGCACGGCGATCTCCACCGTTTGACTGACGGCGGCATGATCGGGAATACGATCTTGACAAAAGAGCTGATACCCGCCCATGCGCAGGAGGACTCGAATCAGCGGCTGCGCGCGGAAGTAATCGCCGTGAAAAATCGGCGCGATCACCGAATCGAGTCGTCCGCGCCAGCGAATGGCACCCCAGAATAGATCGGCGGCCAGAGCACGGTCGCTGCCCCGCAGATTTGACTGGGTCAGGTGACGGGAGATGATGTCGTCGGCGAATTGCGGTTCCCGCTCAAGCTCCAAGAGAGCCTCGGCGGCAACACCCCGTGAGTTCACGGGAAGAGGTTCGGTCATATGCTTCGCGAGGTGGAAGTTACGTTTTTTTGAGGGAAGAGGCAAGGCAGCCTTGGCTTTGCCTTGACATTCCACCGGATATCTATTTATTTACACGCTACTCAGGAAGGGACAGTTTCCTCTTGTTGTCCGATTTCTCTTATCGCATGCAATATTGGGCGATTTTGGCTCTGGCAGCGGCTCTGCGGGTGGTTCCCCGCCGTTGTCGGGCTATAGTCGGGGCCTGCCTCGGTCAATTGATTCATTTTATTGGAATTAGGGTTAAAGTCACGCAAGATAACCTGCTTCGAGCCTTCCCCAATCTCCCACCTAAAGCGATAAAGCAAATAAGTCGTCGTATCTACCGGCATTTCGGAAGAGTAGCAACGAGTATGGCCATCCCTCCGATAACCCGTTCGGATATCGGAACATGGATATTCCTGAACGGCGCCGATGTCCTCGATGAAGCCATGCAGGCGAACCGGGGCGGGATCGTGTTCTCTGGCCATCTCGGAAACTGGGAACTGATGGGTGCCCTCTGCGCCCGTTTAGGCTATCCGGTTTCGTTCGTTGTCGCCTCGCAGAGCAATCGCCGGGTCGAGGAGCTGATTGACCGCTTCCGCAAAAGCACGGGAATCGAGATCATCAAGCGGCGCGACGCGATCCGGGGTGTGCTTTCAGCCCTGAAGCGAGGGCGACTCGTGGCCATGCTGATAGATCAGGACGCCCACGAGGACGGAACCTTCGCCCCGTTTTTCGGCACTCCGGCCTCGACCCCGCGCGGGCCGGCCGTATTTCATTTGCGCACCGGAGCTCCCTTGATTTTCGCCCGGAGCGTGCGGTTGCCGGGTGAACGCTATCGGATTGACATCGAGCGCTTCGACGCGACCGGCTGTACCGATCCCGACGACCTGACCGCCCGAATGACGGCCCGGCTGGAGGCCGCCATCCATGAGACTCCCGAACAATGGTTTTGGATGCACCGCCGATGGAAGACGCACCCCGTCGCATCCTGATTATAGACACCGCCTGGCTGGGCGACGTGGTATTTTCCACGTCGCTGATCGGCGCTGTTCGGAATCTGTGGCCACGCGCCGAGATTCACATGGTCGTCGCTCCGCGGGGCGAGCCGATCGTTCGCCATCATGGGGCGCTGTCCCGCGTGTGGGTGCTCGATAAACGCGGACGGCATCGCACGCTGCGGGATCTGCTGCGATTCGGCGGCGTGCTTCGCCAGTTCGGTTTCGATCTGATCCTGAACGCGCATCCGTCGCTGCGCAGCCGCCTGCTGACGGCGTGGATCAACGCTCCCGTGCGCGTCGGCTACCGCGGGTGGGCATCGAATCTCTGTCATACGCACGTCATTCCCAATGATCTGGCCGTGGAGTCGGACCACGTCGAAAGGCGAATCGCTCTGTTGCGGGCATTGGGATATTCCGTGAAGGCGGAGCCGCTCGCTGTCCAAGTGGATGAAAGCGACAACCGCGAAGCTTCCCGTTTTCTCGAAGAAAACGATCTGGCGGAGCGTAGGCTGCTGGGAATTATTCCGGGGTCCGCCTGGGAAACCAAGCGCTGGCATTCGAAACGGTTTGCCGAAATCGCCGAACGATGGCTGCGAAAGCCGGAACACGGAGTGCTGATCTTCGGCGGAAAGTCCGAGGCCGAAACGCTGGAACGAATTGGAAGCGAAGGCGGCCGCGGCGCAATTCCCGTTCTGAACGCGCCGATCCCGCTGGTAGCGGCGCTTCTCTCGAAATGCTCGGTGGTGCTGGGCAATGACACGGGAGTGTCGTTTCTGGCGATCGCGGCCGGATGTCCGCGGGTGCTGGTTCTCTATGGCTGCACACAGGTGGATTACACGTTTCCGCCGCCCCATCAAGCGATTGCGGCCGGCGCTCCCTGCTGCTTGCCGCGTACGGGACACGGCGCTCATCGCTGCCGCTGGGGCGATGAACCGTGGTGCATGTCGCAGATCACGGTGGAGCGAGTGTGGGCCGCCATCGAACGGGCGCGCGACGACTGATTGACACGGCTTCCCGCGGGCCGTCTCCCAATCGCACGACAAGAAAAACCGCCGGTGGAAAACCGGCGGTTCGCTTTTTTCGCTGCGGTCGCGACGCTCAGTCGCGTTCCGTCACAGGCGTGAGCCGTGCCGTGTTCAGCTTCCCCCAGAGAGTCTTCAGCGCGCCCTGGATGGTCGCTTCAGCCTCTGTGCTCAGGAAGTGCTCGCGGATGATTTCAGGATTGAAAACACCGTCGGAGAGCGCCAGCACGCTTTCGACATGATTGCGGAGCTGGCGGACGTTCTCCGGCCAGGCGACGGTCGTCAGCAATTCCATGTAGTGATACGGTACCGTCGGCGGATT
>JAQTRJ010000029.1 GCA_028711875.1 bacterium
CCGTGCAGCTGACGCTGGCGGACGGGACTCCCGACTGGCTGAACGCGGAGATCGTTCCGGCGATCGTGGAGCCGCCGGGACCGGCCGCGCTCCGGCTGAATCCGGAAGCGGCTGACGGGAAGCTCGGGGAAACCGTGGTGACGATCGAAGCGTCCGCTTACGGCATGCGGGAGCCGGTCACGCAGACCGTGACGATCACGCTGGTGCGGCAGGCGGGGACGTTCGAACATCTCGACACCGCGCCGGTCACCCGCGAATGCCGCAACGTCTGCGGCAAGATGAATCGAGGCGGAGTGACATTCTACGATATTCTGCGGGAACAGGATCAGGAGTGCAGCGACGAGGCCGCGCTGCCCGCAGCGCAGGCGATCGGCGTGCAGGGATTCATGGTTTCGGAGCGGGGCTTCGGATTCGGCCACACCTGCCGGGTGGCGGGCTTCTACAGCCCCGGCGGGAACCTGACCTTTTTTAATCTCGGACTGACCACACGCCTGCCGCGCGGGGCGCTGTTGCTCGATCTGCGCGGCGTGCGCGACGCCTGGCTATCGGCGGACAATACGATGTGTGTGGCGCAGATTTCCGATCAATTGGCGGTCTACGACGTGGCTACGGCGATCATGCTGGCTCCGCCCTGCCGCTCGAGCCGCGGGCCGGAGAACCTGACGCTGTCCGGCGCGATGCTGAGCAGCGATGTCTGTCAGTGGGAGCTGAAGTAAGAAGCCAAGAAGCCAAAAGCGAAAAAGCGAAAAGGCGAAAAGAAAAAAGAGTTCTCCCTCCCCCCACTTTGTGGGGGGAATAGACGGGGGAGTCTCACAGAGCGGAAAGCCCCGCTCCGGGAAACCGGGGCGGGGCTTGCTACAGTGAAACAGCCAGCCGTCAGGCTACTTGATGTGCGCCTGCAGCAGCTTGTTCATTTCGAACATGCTGACGACGTTCTTGCCGAACAGGGCCTTGAGCTTGACGTCGGTGTTGATCATCCGGCGGTTGACCTTGTCCTGCAGACCGTTCTTCTTGATGTACTCCCACAGCTTCTTGGTGATCTCGGTGCGCGGCAGCGGACTGGCACCGACGATGGCGGCCAGCACCATATCGGGGGTCTTGGGAGCCATAAAGGCGGGATTGGGTTTCCGCTTCACTTTCGGCTTGGCTTTCTTGGCGACTTTCTTCTTCACCACTTTCTTGACCGGCTTCTTGGCGGTGGCCTTCTTGGCGACCTTCTTCACCGGCTTCTTGGCCACTTTCTTGGCGACCTTCTTCGGGGCGGCCTTCTTCTTCACGACCTTCTTCTTGGTGGCTTTCTTCGCCGTGGCCTTCTTCTTGGCGGGGGCCTTCTTGGCGGTAGCTTTTTTCGCCGTGGCCTTCTTCTTGGCAGGGGCCTTCTTGGCGGTAGCTTTCTTCATGGGACTCTCCTTTTACGGTTTATACCGTTCACGGGTTGGTGAACTTCGGCTTGCATGACAAACTCAGGGTACAGCCCGCAGGCAATTTTTGCGGGCTTGCAGCCGTCGCTCGTCGGCCCCGCGATCGGGGCGGCACGGGGGAACAGCGCCGGCAAAGGTCAGAGCGCAAACGCATCCAAAGAACATGCCGCAATCAATACGCTAATATAATCAAGTGTCGCTCTCTCTGTCAAGACCTTTGGCCCGGCCCGGCACATTTTCCACTATGAAGATCGCCCGCGTTCCCCGCGACTCGAAAACCGAGTGCGACCCCCGCCCGACGGTGCCCCTCAACTCTCTCCCGATACTCAACTTGACTCGAAAAAACGACCGTTGCGCGCACGGGTGATTGGTCTCCGCGGCGCTCCTCGATTGCGCGTTTTCCCTATGAAACCGGAGGAAAAGGAGAGGCGTTCGCGGGCGAAAAACGAGAACAAGCTACGCGTTCGCGGGTGAATGCAGAAGCCGTTCGAGTTCGATTTCGTCGCGGATCGGAAGGTCGCGCCAGCCGCGTTCGGGAATGTCCGGCTTCAACCGGCGCGACTCGGCGATCGCTCCCGGATAGACCGCCCGCAAAGTGAATCCTTGCCTCTGATAGAATCCCAGTGCGGGCAAATTGTCGTTGGTGGTGATCAGCCACACTCTCCGGCTGCCGGCCGCCCGCGCCGCACCCAGCACCGCCCGAGTGAGCGCCGTTCCCACGCCGATCCCCTCGTGCAGGCTGTTCAGAGTCACGATCTCGCACTCGTCGGCTTCGATCCGGTAGGTGACCAGCCCAACGGGTTCGCCGCCGAGCCGCGCGATAAACCCCGGCAGGGATTCCGCATGATGCAGCCGTCCGCGGGTGACCACGCGCGGCGCGCCCCAGAACTCGGTCAGCACCCACTCGGTCCACGGACGGAAGCTCGCGGTCAGCGGCTCGATGACAACCGATTCGTCAGCGATCATTTCCGGAATACCAGATAGGCTCCCAGCGCGATCAGGGCGAAGCCGCCGAGCTGGTGGAGGGAGAGTTTTTCTTTCAGGTAGAGCACGGAAAACAGGCTGAAGACGCTCAGGGAAATGACCTCCTGAATCGTTTTCAGCTGGGCGGCGCTGTAGGGGCCGTAGCCCATGCGATTGGCGGGCACCTGCAAGCAGTATTCGAAAAAGGCGATCCCCCAGCTGATCAGAATCACCCAGTGCAGCGGGGAGTCTTTGAACCGGAGGTGGCCGTACCAGGCGACGGTCATGAAAACGTTGGACAGCGTGAGCAGGACGATGGGCATCATGGGTGGTGTTGGTCGGGTCTTCAAGCTTTTCTCCCCCCACTTTGTGGGGGGAACAGAAAGGGAGAGTTTCTTCTTCCCGCGCGGCCGCCGACAAGGGCGAGTTTTCAAGCGTTCGGAAAATTGGCTCAAAATACGTAAGTTGGAGCCATGAAGCAAGCGCTGTTCGATACGCTGCGGCAGGATACGCCCTCGGTCTGGATTGAACTCCCGCCGGATGCCGGACGGGAACGATCGCGATTCTTTTTTTCGCGGCCGGTGGAAATCTGGCAGGCGGACCGGCCGGAAGACGTGCGGGGTGCGGTGGCGGCGGTGGAAGCCGCGCAACGAGACGGGCGCTATGTGGCGGGATTCATCGCCTATGAAGCGGCTCCGGCCTTCGATCCGGCTCTGAAAACGCCGCCGCGCGGGGAATTGCCGCTGGCGTGGTTCGCCGCGTTCGCCGCGCCCGGAGCGACTCCGCCCGCTCCGCCCGCTCCGCCGCCGGTCGCGCCGGAACTCCTGATCGCGCCGGGCGAGTATCTTTCCGCCGTTCGCCGGGCGCTGGACTACATCCGCGCCGGGGACATTTATCAGGTGAATTACACCGTCCGCGCGCGACTGGCCGAACGCGTCGAGCCGTATGCCCTGTTTCGCGCGCTCGGCGAGGCCGCGCCCATGCCGCACGCCGCCTTTATAGACACCGGCTCTGCGCAAGTGGTTTCGCTCTCGCCCGAGCTGTTCCTGCGCCGCACGGACGACGTGCTGGAAACCCGCCCGATGAAGGGCACGGCGCGGCGGCGGCCGTCGTGGGACGAGGACGAAGCGGCGCGGCGCGCGCTGGCCGCCGACGAAAAAAATCGCGCGGAAAACGTGATGATCGTGGATCTTATGCGCAACGACCTCGGGCGCGTCTGCCGCGCGGGGACGGTGACCGTGCCCGAACTGTGGCGGGCGGATCGCTTCCCGACGGTGCATCAGATGACCAGTCTCGTGCGCGGACGGCTGCGGGACGGGGTGTCGCTGTTCGAGATTCTGGCCGCGACCTTTCCGCCCGGCTCGGTGACCGGCGCGCCGAAAATCAGAGCTTGCGAGATTATCGCCGAACTCGAACCCGTGCCGCGCGGCATTTATTGCGGCAGCATCGGCCTGTTTTTCCCCGGCGGCGACTTCGAGCTGAACGTTGCCATCCGCACGCTCGCGTTTCATCCTTCGGCCATTCTTGGCATCGGCTCCGGGATCGTGGCCGACAGCGATCCGCAAGACGAATGGGCGGAAACGAAGCTCAAATATGAATTCGTGACCCGCCGCGCCGTTCCGTTTGCCCTGTACGAAACGATCCGCTATGAAGCAGAGGGAACATTCCGTGATCTGCTGTCGCACCTGCGCCGGCTGCGGCGTTCGTGCGACTATTTCGGCCGGCCGTTTCCCGCGCGGAAGATTTTTTCCGAACTGCGCGCGCTGCGCAAGCGGCTCCGCAGAAAACCGGCGCGCGTCCGGCTTGATCTGAACGGTGCGGAGGTCAGCCTGAAGGCGGAATTCGAGAATGTGTCGTGGCCCGAGCCGCTGACGCTGATGCTGGCGGACGACGCGGTGGATCCCGACGATGTCCGGCTCTATCACAAGACCACGCTCCGTCCCGAGCGCTACGGGTGGCTCGAACGGGCGCGCGCGCTGGGCGCGCACGAGTGCCTGTTTCTCAATACGCGCGGCGAACTGACCGAGGGCGCGCTGTCCAATCTGCTGGTGAAACTGGACGGGGAATGGCTGACGCCCGCGCTCGGTTGCGGTTTGCTGCCGGGGGTGGGGCGAACGAGACTTCTGCGGAGCGGCCGCTGCCGGGAGGCGATCATGACGCTCGCTGATCTGGCGCGCGCGGAGGAAATCCGCGTGGTCAACGCCGTGCGCGGCGAAGGCGTCGTGACGCGGGTGGTGGACGGGAACGGAACTCCGCTCTACGCGGCGGGATGATCGCACAGATTAGTTTTGTCTCATGCGGCGCGGCGGTTCTTCGGAATCGCCGCGCTGCGTTTTCAATCTGTAAGCGATGCAAGAAGTCGCTATGACAGCGGATGAAACAACGTCAAGCGCAGCGGAGCGCGCGCGATTCGTCTCGCTCGCTCCACTCGCGGGGAGGCGCGCCTCTCGAACTCGCGTTGCAGAGTGCACGAGCGGTGTGGAGGTTGTTCAGAAACGGAGGTCTGAGGAAGACAACCGATCCACCCCTGAAAAGGAATTCATAGAGAGGCGCGCTTGCTTCTCGGCGGGTATGGTAAGTATATTCACGCGCCACTCGGGGGGAGCGATTTTCCCTCGCCCCGCGACCGATTCACTTGCGAGATTTTATGAACGGCGCGGGCCAGGATATTTTTCGTGGGTCATCATCGTCGCGGTTTTTTCGATAGATCGGTAAGCGGCGGAAAGTTACAGCGATGCTTGAAACTTTTTTCACGGTCACGAACCGAGCGGACGGGCCAGCGGGCGGTCTAGTGGAGCGGGCAACTATAGTGAGCCTATTCGCGATAGATAGTACAGGCGGAAAACCAGAGCATTCTGTGAAGATTTTCCGGGAAAAAAACGCACGTCGTTGCTCTCGCGTGAGCAATCAACTACCTTAGTGCTGGTCGCGTGAAGCGACGCTTTTCGATCCGAAACATTTCATTGGAACGAAGCATACACACACCTCAAGGAGAACGGATGAAAACGCTACTGACGATTTGTATGGCCGTGACGCTGCTTTGCTTCACGGTTCCCGGCTGGGCGGACGGTTTCTACGCCGACGGTCCCAACGCGCCGCGACTGTATGAGCTGCGGACGCAGATTGATGACTTGACTCAAGCGGATGAATACAACGAGGCGATCTGGACGGAATTCCAGAATCTGCTCGGCAACGCGAGCGTGCGCGACGAGGGCGGCAGCCTCGATCAGGGCGGCGACGACATCGCCAGCGCCACGGTGATTTCGGGCATTCCTTACGACGCCTATGGCACGACCTGCGGCTACGCCAACAACTACGAGCCGTATTGCGACAACGCCAACTCGCGCGGTAAGGACGTGGTGTACTCATTGACCCCGTCGGAGAATATGGCGGTGGACATCAGCCTGTGCGATCCCTACACCAACTACGACACGAAACTCTACGTCTATAAGAATTCGACCAGCAACCGCGTGGCCTGCGACAACAACGGCTGCCCCGGCAGTCTGGCATCGTCCTTAGACAGCCTCGCGCTGGTCGCCGGCAACACCTATTACATCGTCGTGGACGGCTACGGCACCGGGACCTGCGGCAACTACCGCCTGCAGATCGGCCAGCACCCGCTGGCCTGCGACGTGCGCCCCGACGGGATCACCGACAACGGCAACGGGACTTTCACCTATCGCCAGACGACCGACGAGAACAGCGACAGCCCGTACTACGACGGACCATTCTGGAAACCCAGCGATTGCGGCGTCGGCAGCTGGGCCGGCTTCGAGTATTACAGCGCGCACGATCAGGACTACGGCTGGAAGCATTCCTGGTCGGACTGGAACAATCCGAATCTGAACGTGCTGTCGGTGCAGGTCCGCATCTGCGCGTGGGACATTGACGAATATACCTGCAATATTGACAATCCCGGCCATCCCGAACGCTGCGAGCTGGATCACATCTACGCCGACAGCACGCTGCAGAATCCCGAGTGGCTGTCCGGCGACAATAATACCTGGAGTCTGACGGTGTTCGACGTCGCGCCCGGCGCGCTGCTCGACGACGGCTGGCTCCGCATGTGGATCAACATCAACGTGCACGGCAGCGAGTGCTGGTCCACCACCTTGAACTGGTCGCAGCTCGTGGTCGTGTATGCGGTCGAGGAAGAAGAGAATAATCCGCCGTACACTCCGACCGGCGACGCCTATCCCGAGTGCGTGGATCAAACCACCGCCATGTGCGCGATTCCGACCGGCCCCGATCCGGCCGATCCCGACGGCGATCAGGTGACCTATCAATATCGTTGGTTCGTGAAGAATTCGGGGACCGGTGGCGGCTTCGTCAATGACGAGCTGAATCCGCTGTTCCCGTATGATCACACCGAATCGTGCGTGCCCGCCGACCACAGCTTTCCCGGCGATCAGTGGCGGGTGCAGGTCTACGCGGTGGACGAGGACGGCGCGCTGTCGCTGGAGCCGTGGATCGTGACCTTCAATGAAATCATCGTGGACTGCGGCGAGCCGTGGCCCTATACCGACGTGGACATGGGCGACTTGGCGATGTGCAGCTATCCGACGCTGGTCAACAATCCCGGTCACGGGCTGTCGGGCATCGCCTGGCTGGGCGCGAACATCAGCCCCGAGGCGGCTCCGGCGACGCTCGACAACGACCTGTTCGATGACGGCGTGACCCCGTTCGGCACGTTCTGGGTGCCGTGTTTCGAAGAGTCAGTGCAGGTGGTCATCACGGCCGGGCAGAACTACAACGATTATCTCGAGGAAGACGGCGTCCTCTATCTGAATGCCTGGAAAGACGGCAACCTCGACGGCGATTTCTGCGACCGTTATCCGTGCTACGACGCGTCGGTCTCGGACGAGTGGATCATTCATGATGAACTCGTGACCCCCGGCACGCGCGTGTTCCGCTTCATTGATCCGGGCATCATCGAAGACGTGGATCCCTATGACGCCGTGCTGCGCTTCCGCCTGACCAGCCGCCCGGTTGGCCGCTACGGCTTCGGACTGATTGACACGGTGGCCTGCCCCGGCATGTCGTGTGGCGTGTTCGCGGACGACTTCCTGGGCGAAGTGGAAGACTATATCTGGACCGACTTCCAGTTGTCTGTGGAACTGGGCAACTTCGACGCGGTCGGCGATCGCGACCTGATCGCGCTGCGCTGGAGCACCCGCAGCGAAACCGGCAACGATCATTTCGAAATTCTCCGCGACGGCGCGAAGATCGCCGAAGTGTCCAGTCAGGGCGACACTCCGACCGGTCACGCCTACGCGTGGACGGACTATGCGGTGCAAAACGGCGCCGTCTATACTTACACGCTGGTCGGCGTGAGCCTCTCCGGTGCGCGGACAACGCTGGCGACCGTCTCGGCCTCGCCGGCCGATCTCGCGGGCACGGTGACCGAGTACGCGCTCTATCAGAACTACCCGAACCCGTTCAACCCGACCACGACGATCGCGTTCGATCTGGCGGAAGCGGGTTTTGTGAGCCTGAAGATTTACAACCTGCAGGGTCAGGAGATCGCCACGGTGGTCAACGGCAATCTGGCGGCGGTCGCGCACACGGCCTCGTTCGACGCGTCCAGTCTGCCGTCGGGAATGTACTGGTACAAGCTGACGGCCAACGACTTCACCGCCGTCCGCAAGATGACGCTGATGAAGTAACCGATTGACCGGATCGGCGGGAGCGGCCGCTTAGGCCGCTCCCGCCGCCGGGTTTTTTGAGACCATACGAGTGATTTTATGCGGTCAGGATAATCAGGATGGCAACTCTGGAAAGGATTTCAATATGTCTCGTGCCATAGCGTTTTTCATGGTGCTGTGTCTTGTGATGGCCGTCCCCGTTCTGGCCTCTCTGGACATGGGCGATCTGCCGGCCTGCAAGTATCCCACGCTGTTTGCCAATCCGGGACACACGACGTCAGGGATCGCGTGGCTCGGCAGTTGCGTGACTGCCGATGACGCGCCCAAAATTCTGGATCAGGACGATTGCGATGACGGGATCGCGTTTCTGAATGCGCCGTGGTTTCCCTGCACCGAGGTGTCGGTGGCGTGCACGGTGACCGCCGGACCGCGCTACGACACGTGGACCGGCACGCTCTATCTCAATGGCTGGAAGGACGGCAACGCCGACGGCGATTTTTGCGACACGCTGTGTGACGCAGCGAGCACCGTCGGTGCGCCGGAGTGGATTATTCAGGATCGGATCGTCGTACCGGGCGTGCATATCTTCTCGTTTATAGATCCGGGCGTGCTCGATCAGGGAATTTATGATGGCATCTTCCGCTTCCGCCTGTCGCAGCAGCCGCTGGGCGCGCACGGCTACGGCCTGTATGCTCCGAGCGACTGCCCCGACATGTGCTTCGGGACATTTGCCTTCGATACCTGCGGAGAAGTGGAAGACTACATGATTCCGGATCTGCAGCTCGCGGTGGAGATGGGCGAATTCATCGCGACGGCCGGCGACGGTGCGACCACGCTGGACTGGCGCACGGCGTCCGAGCTGGACAACGACCACTTCGAGATTCTCCGCGACGGCGGTCTGCTGACAACCATCCACTCGCAGGGCAATAGTCCGACCGGCCATGACTATTCGTTTACCGATCGCGGTCTGGAAAACGGCCGAATCTACAATTATTCGCTCGTGGCGGTGGACATCACCGGAACCCGGACGACGCTGCGCACGGCCGCGGTGACTCCGACGGCGGCGCAGGGACTGCCGGTCGAATTCGCCCTCCATCAGAACTACCCGAATCCGTTCAACCCGAGCACGCAGATTTCCTTCGATCTGAAGGAGCAGAGCTGGGTCCGGCTGTGGGTGTACGATTTGCACGGACGCCGGGTGGCTGATCTGCAGGATGGAATTCTGTCGCAGGGCCGCTACAGCGTGAACTTCGACGCCAGCCGGCTTCCCACCGGTTTGTATATCGGCCACATGGAAGCGGGCGGCTTCGTGTCCGAGATCAAGATGCTGCTCATCAAGTAGCGAGCGAGGCATTCGGGAATGCCCAACCGGAAGTGCTGTGGGGCGGACTTAGAGTCCGCCCCGCGGCGTCTTCAGGGGTCGGCACACGATTTAGTAGGCTTGGTATAGTAAACAGCGCCGGTCGCCCGTGCGGCTGGCGGCCCCAAAAACGATTTCACGAACTCCAGTTGCGGAGGATGACATGAATAAATTGATGATGGTTGTAATAGGCTTGTGCGCGCTGGCTTTGGTTGGCTGGGCACAGGACGTGGATATGGGTGATTTACCGGAGTGCGATTATCCGACACTGGTGGACAATCCCGGTCATGAGATCTCGGACGTGGCTTGGCTGGGCGAGTGCATCACCGGGGAAACGTCGCCCCAGTACGGCAATGTGGACGGCTGCGATGACGGGGTGACGTTCCTCAACCCGCCGTGGCGGCCGTGCACTCCCGTTCAAGTGGAGGTCGTGGTCACGGGCGGTTCGCTGTATCCGCTCTATGCCATGCAGGGCAGCAAGCTCTATCTCAATGCGTGGAAGGATGGGAATTTAGACGGCGATTTCTGCGACGTGCTGTGCGGCGGCGACCTGGCCCCCGGCGCGCCGGAATGGATCATTCAGGACTCCGTGGTGGCGCCGGGCACGTACGTGTTCACTTTCATGGATCCGGGCGTAACCGACATCGGCGTGTATAACGGAGTGTTTCGGTTCCGTCTGACCGGTGAGCCGGTCGGCGCGGAGGGCTTTGGCCTGGTGGACAACGTGGCCTGCCGGAACATGACCTGCGGTACCTTCGGCTTTGAGCACTTGGGCGAAGTCGAGGATTATATCATCACCGACCTGCAACTGTTCGTGGAGATGGGCGGCTTCGACGCGGTCGGCACGGACGGCGGCATCGCGCTGAGCTGGAGCACGCTCGTGGAAGCGGGCAACGACCGCTTCGAGGTCTATCGTGACGGCGTGAAGGTGACCGAGATCGCAAGTCAGGGCGACAGCCCGACCGGTCACCACTACGCATGGACTGACGACGACGCAGCGAGCGGTGTGGTCTATCAGTACCGGCTCGTCAACGTCGGTCTCGATGGCTCCTCCAATACGCTGGGCACAGTGTCCGCATCGTGGACGGAGACAACCGGCGCGGTCACCGAATACGCCCTGCACCAGAACTACCCGAATCCGTTCAACCCGACCACGACGATCGCGTTCGATCTGGCGGAAGCGGGCTTGGTGAACCTGAAAATTTACAACGTGCAGGGGCAGGAGATCGTCACGCTGGTCAATGAAAGTATGGCGGCGGGCGCGCACGCGGCCACGTTTGACGCGCGCGATCTGCCTTCGGGTGCCTACTGGTATCGCTTGACGGCGAACGACTTCACCGCCGTCCGCAAGATGATGCTGATGAAATAGTGTTTGCAGCGGCAGCCGTTTGGTCTGCCCTGCGTCGAGGAATTCAAAGGGCGAACCACATCGTGGTTCGCCCTTGTTTTTACTATTTATCAGAACAATCAGGACCCTTTCAATATCCCTGATCTCCCTGCCAGCCAAGCGAACCTTAACCGGAGCCTAACAAGAGGAAGCTGGCCGAAAACGTAGTGTGAAAGACCCTTCCATCCAAACCAATTGGGTCAGATGTGCTCTTCTTGCAAGGAAAACAGGCACGTGGGAGAGGGCAAAAATCTTAGCCGGGTCATCTGTGAGAGTTGCGCAGACCTAAAGAATTTATTACCTTAGTATACTTCAAAGACCAAGTAGATTTACTATAGCACGACAGGGAGTGGTAAGAAGGAGGATTCTACGATGAAACGCGTTGTGATTTGTCTGATTGGAATTGCGCTTCTGATGGGAGCGGGTCAAGCGCTGGCGGGGCTGCACACCGCGCCGTACACCTATGCTTTCACGAGCTGGGCCGGTACGGTGGATGATTGGACGAACGGCGGAACAGGTCAGTACACAACCGGGCATAATGCCCCGAACTGTGTGAAGTTCGATGGCACGGGCGACTACATCATCTCGCCGACGATTGACAATCCGGATCAAATGAAAGTCTGGCTGAAGGGAAACTCGACCTCCACCCCCGGAACATTCAAGATCTATGCCCGGCAGGGCGGCGGAAGCTGGGTCGAGATTCGCACCTGCACGTGGGGAACCGGCATGGACATCCCCAACGGATCATATGGCCCGCAGGTTATTATTGATCTGGGGCCGGAGTTCGAAGGACAGAATGACGTAGATTTTCAGTTCGTCTACGAACTCAAGAACGCGGGCAACGTGGCGCTGGATGACTTTGAAGTGACGGCGGTGGCGGCGATGACCGAGAGCGATGCTCGCTTGGCGGCGGGTGGCGCGGGCGCGCAGCCGACCATCAGCTCGCTGGTGGATACGCAGGCTGAAGAGCAGACGGTGCTGACGTTCAACGTGCAGGATGACGGTTCCGGCACGGCCAACTTGAACACGATGATCACCGGACTGACCGTCGTGCCGGGCACGGGCAATACGGTGGGCACGTGGACGCAGGTCATTGCGGGCGCCGATCTCACCGATGGCACGAATATCTGGGCGGGCACGGTCGGTTCGTCCGCCATTACTTTCTCCGGCACGCCGATGGCGACCTTGCTCGACGGCGACGCGGCCGCGACGTGGTCGCTGAAAGTCTGGCTCAAGCCGCTTCCCTACTGGGCCGACAACGAGATTCTCGCGTTCAAGGTCGGCCCGACGAATTTCGTCACCGATCCGCTCGGCTCGAATTTCGTGCTCACCGATCCCGAGCAGGAATCGGGTGATCTGAACAACAAGATTGACGTGGTCGCGACCAAGCTGTCCATCGTGACGCAGCCGACCGCGAACGGCTGCGTAAATCAGAGCTTTTACTTGTATGCTGGTTTCACCGACGAAAACGGCGGCGTGGATGAAGATTGGCCACCGGAAGACATTACGCTGTCGCTGAACACCGGCACCGGCACGCTGAGTTCGGTCTCGGGTTTGACCAAGGCCAGCACCAACGGCGAGTCGGGCTGGACGGATCTGAAATACGACGTCC
>JAQTRJ010000313.1 GCA_028711875.1 bacterium
GAACGTGAAACGACGGCAGCGTTGCCAAACGCGGCGGCGGGATTTCCTGCGAGACGATGTTGCCCTGACCGATGGTGCGCGGCGTCGCCGCGCTCGCAAGCAGGAGCGCGGCACAGACGGCCATTCGTAGCGTACGGGAAAAGCTCATCCTTGTTCCCTTAAGGACGCGATAAATCGTGTCGCTACTTCACGAGCAGCATTTTTTTCGTCGCGATGAAGTCGCCCGCGGAGAGCCGCGCGAAGTACATGCCGCTGGGCAGATCGCGGGCGTTGAAGAGAAGTTCGTGAGTACCTGCACTCAGCGGGCCGCGGGCGAGGGTCTGCACCAGCCGCCCGGTCACGTCGAACACATCTAATCGCGCTTCGCCCGCGCGCGCGATGTCAAATGCGATCCGCGTCTGCGCGTTGAACGGATTCGGATAATTCTGCCGAAGCGCGTAGCGCCGCACGGCCGTGCGCTCGTCATCAACCGCAAGCTGATGAAAGTAGAACGCGCCGATGTCCGCGACGGTACCGTCGGGATCGAGTTCAAGCGCGGGATCGCCCGCGTCAATGCAGGGCGAACCTTCGGTCAGATGATAATCCCCCGCGGCGGTATCGGCGAACTGCGGATCGAGGAAAATATTGTAGTACGTGTCGCAGGAATCGCCGTTGGCGTTGGTGAGGGCGACGATGCCGAAACCAAGCGGTGCTTCACTCGCAGCGCCCAGATCATTTGCGAAGAAGTCGCAGTATGTAATGGATGTTTCGCGCGGAGCGTATATGCTTACTCCGTGACCGTTCCATGTGTCATATATCACTGAGCTGCTAAGAGTCAGGGCTGCATTGTTGCAGTAAATTGCAACGGCCTCGTTGCCTGAGAAATCCCGACTACCCGCAATGGTCGAGCGGACAATTGTTCCGGTTGAACTATTAAGCCCAATTGCCGCTGCCATGTGTCCACTGTTGTTGCGGAAAACACATTCCTCGATGTGGACGTTCACCTCATCATATGCTGACACCGCGCCGCCGTAGGTATAGCTGTAATAGCTGAAGTTTTCCTCAAATAGAGAATGGCGAACAATGAGTATCGCTCCTTCCCGGGCAGCGACGCCAGCGCCGCGATAGCTAACATAGTTGCGAATCAAAGAGCAATCTTCCAGCGTGACCTGTCCGCGAGAAATGTCGATGCCACCTCCGCTCTCCGAGGCAGTATCGTTCTCGAAGATGCACCGGCTAAGGATCACGTTACTATTATAGGAGCTAATCCCGCCGCCATACGTGGAACGGTTCGCAACAAACTCACACTCCGAGACGGCCGGCGACGCGCTTGTAATGAACAATCCTGCATTAGAACATCGCCGCACGCTACATCTCGTAATGGTGGGGTTGGCCCCCGCACAACGGATCCCCGCTGCACTCAAGCCGCCCGCCCACTCTACCACGCAGTATTCCATCCAGCAGAAATCAACTTCGGGATTGTCCACGAAGCGAATCCCAGCCCAGCGGGATTCGTCAGTTGGATAGCGGCGAGTGAAAATGACAGAATCTTCCGGCGTTCCCCACGCTTCGAGAGTACCGCTCACGATGAATGGATGGGGGCCGTCGAAAAAGAATCGCGTGCCGGGAACGATTTCCAGCGCCTGTCCCTGTTCCACGCGAATCGTATCCATCACCTGAAAGCCGCCCGGCCCGATCACTCCCGAAAGGCTGCCCGAAAGCGGCCACAGCAGCCAGACCGATTCGAGCAACCCGTCAAAGAGCAGCGCCTGATTGGGCAGTAGATAGTCCGCATAGCCTTCGTGCGAGTAATGTACGTCATAAACGCCCGGCGAAAGCGTGTCCCGGAAAAAGCCCGACGTATCGGTGAAGGCCGAATCGGTGACCGCCGAAGGCGAGCGGGCAAGGAACATAACCTTCGTTCCACAGAAATTCGAGTTCGACCAAAGATACGCGTAACCGTCCATTACCACCGCATGTGCCGCCGATGCGAAAAGCAGCGCACCGATCCAGAGCCAGCCCAGATGCCTCGTCATGGCACATCCCTCCCGTGGATGTTGGTTCATTCTGTTGCGCGTGTTGCGTGGAGGAGAATCTCTCGAAGAAAGAAGCAGAGAGATTCTTCACTACGCTTCGCGGCGTTCAGAATGACAGCAGGGAAAGAGGCGCGGCGTTCAGAATGACAAAGAACGGGGGAAGACTTTCATGCGGTGTCGGCTGCTTGCAGCCGACCCGCTACTCGTATATCCATGCGGAACGGCAACGGGCGATGCAATCAGCCCCTATGGCAAACTGCCGTTTGCATCTACGGAAAGTCGCGCACAGCAGTGCGGCGCTACGGCGGGCGATGCAATCAGCCCCGTCGGCAAACTGCCGTTTGCATCTACGGGAAATCGCGCACGGCAGTGCGGCGCTACGGCAGGCGATGCAATCAGCCCCGTCGGCAAACTGCCGTTTGCATCTACGGAAAGTCGCGCACAGCAGTGCGGCGCTACGGCGGGCGATGCAACCGCCACTACGGCAAACTGCCGTTTGCATCTACGGGAAGTCGCGCACAACAGTGCGGCGCTACGGCGGGCGATGCAATCAGCCCCTGCCATTGGTTCCTCTTCAGCCTTCATCCTTTTGGGCGAGACCGGAAAAAGATGAAGGCGGCCAGAATCAGCCAGAAGGTGTTTTCGAAAATTTTGCTGAGGCCGACCTCCTCGGCCAGCGTGAGCGAGACCGCCGAACGGCCGAAGCAGCCGCAGTCAATATTGAGACCGCGAATCACCGCCTGCGCGATGAGCGCGATGAAGAGCACAAGCAGCGAGCCGATGACCAGACTGCCCGCCCGCTTCCAGCGCGGAAATAGCAGCGCCAGCGCGCCGATCAGTTCGAGGGCGGGCATAAACGCGGCAACCAGAAATACGTAATCCTGCCCGATCAACGGCAACGACACCCGGTAATTGAGGATGTCTTTGGCGAAGGTCGCGGGGTCCAGCAACTTGGGCACCGCCGCCGACAGAAAAACGGCGGCCAGAGCAATCCGGCAGACCCATTCGAAGGTCATTCCAAGCCGCCGAAGTGTGGTCTTTTTCATCATTATCAAGG
>JAQTRJ010000314.1 GCA_028711875.1 bacterium
CGCCGAAGAGCGGACTCTGGGCGATGAGATAGTAATCTTCGCCGCCGATAAATTCGAAGTCCGCGATGTAGCGGCGCAGGGATGACGGTGTCGAGGCGCTGTCCACGTCATATTCCCAGAAATTGTCGAGACAGATCGGGACGACGCCGTCCGAGCAGAACCGATAGCTGGCTTCCACGGCCGCCGACCAGGCCGAAACGCCGTAGTCGTTGGCGGCGCGCACGCGATAGTAATAATGGCCGGGTACAACCAGAGAATCGGTGAACATGGTCGTGTTGGCTTCGACGCTGGCGATGCTGTCGGGGAATTGTCCGAGAATGGCGCGGCTGATGTCGAAGCGGGTTGCGTCGGCGCTGCGGTCGCGCCAGGTGATCACGACGCCCAGACCGAGAATGACCTCGGCCTGCAATTGATCGGGCGGAATGGGCACGCCGACGACGGGCGTCCGGGTTTCGACGGAATCGCTCCAAACCACGAACGGGGCGAGCAGCGCGCCGATGCGGTAGAAATAGGTAGTTTGCGCGGTCGTGGTGGAATCCGTATATTGCACTGCGGTGCCGACGGTGGTGTCCAGCGTCGCCCATTCGGTGGTTGGCTCGCGGCGCGAGATCAGGAGATTATCGGGATGGTCGCGGTTGGTCCACGTGAGAAGGACGGAGGTGGCCGACTGGGGAATGGCTTCGACGTCAATCGGCGGGCGGGGCAGTTCGGGGGTGACGGTGTGGGCCTCGCGCTCGTTGGTCGGCGCGGATTCGCCGTACTCATTATAGGCGGTGACGCGGAAGCCGTAGGTATGATCAGGCAGCAGATCATAGACGGTGGCTTCGCGCACGTCCGTAGCGGCGGTGTCGTGCGCCGCCCAGACGGTGTCGGGACGGATGTAGATGATGAAGCCGAGTTCGTTGTCGGGGATATTCTGCCAGCGGAGCGTGGCGGAGGAATCGGTCACGCTGACGATTTCCAGCCAGCCGGGCGAGACCGGCGCGGGCGGCAGCGGTGGAATGTCCTTGTCATTGTCGCACGAGAGCGACAATAATCCCGCGGCCGAGAGCAGCAGCGCGAGCGCGATCAGGCGGGTACGGTTCACGGAAATTTCCCTCCCAATAAGAATCAGATTCCGGCAGGGACACAGTCCCTGCTCGGCGGAGAATTGTTCCGGCCGGGCGGGGACGCCCGGCTCGGCGACATGTTATGATTTCGCGGGCGGTTCGTCGGCGCGGAAGCCGAACGGACTTTGCGTTCCCTGCGGCGGGCCGCCATGCAGCTTGATTTCGCCGAACTGTTTTTCGAAGCGCTCGAGGTTCTCCTGAATCGCCTTCTGGAGAAACTTCATGTGCGCGGGAGTCATAATGATGCGGGCATGGACGCTGGCTTTCTGGGTGCCGGGGACCATGCGGGCGAAATCGAGAAAGAATTCGGCCGGGCTGTGGGCGATGAGAGCCAGATTGGAATAGATGCCCTCGGCCACTTTTTCATCGAGGGAGACGTTGATCTGCTGTTGGCGTGGTTCGGATTGGGGTGCCATAAGTGAAGGACAATTGGTTAGTTAGAGATTTGGATCAATTTTGGATTCGTGAATAATAAGCAAAGGGTTTTCCTTGACATTGTCAACTGCCGCAATACATATAGCAAGCGGAACCTCGGGGGAAAAACAGTGATATTGCCACTAATGAGACTATGCCGCGGCCTGTGTCTTTTACTTGTCGTTACACCTGCTCTCGCGCAGGATTGGATTTACATGGGGGAGATTTCTCCGGTGGGCGAGGTTGGCATGATACTCCGCCCGAGTTGGGATGAACGAGTACTCTTCGCCGCCACCTCATACGCATACGGACGACCTGGCACAGGCGGCATATTCAAGGTTAATGTAGGAGACACGACGTGGCAATATCTTGGCTTGATGGACACCAGCTTAGGTGTGATTGAGGAATTAAATGGCTTTCCTGGATGCCTGTTCGTTAATACCAAGTCAGGAGAATATCTATCAGAGGACGGTGGAGTGACTTGGCGACCTTTCCCTACTGTTTATGATTCACATTGGGCAGTTGGTGATTTCAGAATCTCGCCGTGGGATGCAAATCTGTGGATTCTATCCATGCACAATAGCGTCAGCCAGGGTCAAATCTACATATCGAGAAATGCAGGAGAAACATGGCAGCTCTGGTATCAAGGAAGTCTGTCGAATGGATTCGTATTCTCGTACCATTGCCCTGAGGTATTCTACTATAGAGGCATGATGGGCTTTATGTGCGCAAGCTTAGTGGACTCAACCGTGGGACTCGTCTACGATGGTCCTGGGCTTCACCGTCAGAATGCCATTATTCTTCATCCGAGATGGCCGTGGGTGTATGTTGTAACCGAGGACACTCTTCTGCGCTACAACGAGCTAACGGGCGAAAAGTTATTTCGCTGTATGCCGGACACATCATTCTGGACAACCAGTGGGATTGGTGACGGCGTGGGCGGTTTATGGATTGGCGCAGAGAATGGGGTCTATCACGTGGATGAGGATCTCAATCAAGTGATGTACTTAGGGACACCCTTCCCGCAGGCGTGGCTGAAGGTGCGAGTCTTGGTGGATTCGACACTCGTGGTTCGCACTTGGGGAGGTGGAAGCCGAGATTTGATTTATGGAATGACCATTCCCCCTGGCATCGTACAGGGCTCTGTTCGGCCGAAAATCGAACCAAGGCAACATACTCAATTTGTCCAACCTATGACTCGAGTGCCGATGCCGACAGAAATCGAAGTATACAACATTCTCGGGCAACGGATCTATGCAGGACCGGGTCCTTCCGGCGGCGCTCCAGTTGACTGGAACATGCTCAATCTGGCCAGCGGATTGTATATCTATCGCTTGAAGCAGTTGGGAACAGAAGGCGTACCAATTCAGTTGGGGAAGGTATTCATTACACGATAGGAGAGTCAATTGATATCTAGTGCTGGTTCTCGAAAGGTTGTCTCGACTGTCGGTTGCGATAGTTTAGATAGGCTCGGATGGCCGCATTTTGCTGACGGTGATTGTCAAAGTAGCGGCCGGCCAGCGCATATTTCTTGATGGC
>JAQTRJ010000315.1 GCA_028711875.1 bacterium
AACGGCGAAGATTTTTTCCGACGAAGGTAACGTGTGAATTGGGGCGGCTTATAGGAAGCCGCCCCAATTTATTTTTGGATCGCGCGGGCTGCTCAGTAGACGCGCTTGGCTTGGCCTGTGCCGGGAGCTTTGGCCGGGGCCATTGCCGCGTTGGGCGGATCCGATCGTAGCGATCAGCGCGCAGGATGCTCAGGTTGCCAGAATTTATTTCATGAGGGTTCACCCGTTGACTGATTTTTGTTTATTCGATCCTTGCTCAGATTTGACCTGTGGCTTGCATGGGGGTTAACGGACTATCTATAATGATATATTACATTTACTTACCGGAGCGACTTGACTTTTTGGGCCAACGATATTATATTGTCGTTTGACTTAATCATACGATCAACTAATGACCCGCAGCAAACCCAAGCCCCCAATGCGCCGCGCGGACCAACTTGCCGCGCTGCTCGAGCGCATGCGGCAGCGCCCGGCCGAGCTGGATGCTCCGCCCGACAGCCCACGCGGCCGCATTCTCGCCGCCGCCAGCCGCGAGTTCGCCGATTTCGGACTGGCCGGGACCAGCACTCGCGCCATCGCCGAAGCGGCCGACGTGAATCTGGCCATGATCCATTACTATTTTCACAGCAAAGAACAACTCTACGTTCGCGTACTCGCGCGCGAGTTTCTGAACTTTTGGGACGCCGTGTACCAAACGGTGGATTTTTCGATGACGCCCGGCGATTTGCTGCCTTCGATTCCGGTGCGCGTGATGAGCGTCATGCGCGCGAGTCCGCCGTGGGCCGCGCTCATGCGGCGCGAAATGGCCGACGGCGGCAAGCATTTGGTTCAGGCGTTCCGGCTGCTTGGCGAGGCGGGGCCGCTGGGACTCGTGGACATTTTTAGCGCGGTCCACGGCATGGGGATCACATCCGGAGAGCTGCGGCGCTTGCCTTCCGATCCGGTGCGCGAATGCATTATCGCCGTGATGTTCGGCACGATGGTCCTGCAGCCCGTGCTGCGCGATCTATTCGACCGCGATCTCGAAGACGACGCGGTCTGGACGGAGTGGTCGAAGACGGTGATGTCCGTTCTGAAACATGGAGTGGCGGCGGAGGGAAGATGAAACGCACGAACGACAGCGATTTCGCAGTGAAAGCCGATGCTGAGAATCCCCGTTCCGGCCGGATTGCTCGCGGACGATTGTTCCTGAGACGGCATGTCCTCCGGAGCTTAACTCGGCTCGGCGAGCGCGCCAACCGTTCTCTTCTTCTGCCGCTCGCGAGCGTGCCGATTTTTCTTCTTGCGGGAGCCGCATTCCCGGCCGAGCCGGACGCGTGGACGCTCGACCGCTGCGTGGACGCCGCGCAGAAAAATTCGTTCATGCTCGACAGCCGCCGCGCGCTGATCACGGGAGCGGAATCGGCACTGCGCGCGTCCGAAGCGGCGCGCTGGCCGACGCTGGGACTCGCGGGCGCCTACACCTACACCAGCGAAACGCAAAAACTGAATCTCTCCGCGGCGCTTCCCGGCATTCACATGCCGTCGGTGGAATTCGGCGACGGCAACGTCTACGACGCGGCGCTCACGGCGCGCGCTCCGCTGTTCACCGGCGGAACGCTGCGTCAGCGCGCGCGGGCCGACGCGGCGGCGCTGCGTTCCGCAGAACATGATTTTGCCGCCGACAGCTTGCAGCTGCTCTGGGACGTGCGGCGCGCCTACTATCAGACGCTCGGCGCTCAGGCGCGGGCCGACGCCGCGCGGCACGCCGCGGAGCGGATTGAGCGGCACGTGCAGGATATTTCCGCGGCGATGACCGCGGGCTGGCAGAGCGAGGAAGCACGGATCGCCGCCACCGCCGCGCTGCGGCAAACCGAGAGCACCCGCATCGCCGCCGACGCGCAAGCCCGCGCCGAGCGGCTGAGACTCGGCAATCTGGTCGGGGCGCCCGCGCGGGAAATTTTTCCCGGCGGCGACCTCGATACGCCCTTGATAACCGACGAACCCGCAGGAGGGACTGCGGTTGAATCACGCGCGGAAATGCTCGCCCTGCAATCGCGGATCGAGCAAAGCCGCCGTCTCACGCGCGCCGCGCAAGGATCGCTGCTGCCCGCGCTCTCGGCGATGGCGGCGTATCACTACGGCAAACCGGGCGTGAACGTGGTCGAAAACGACTGGATGGATTACTATGCGGTCGGCGTGAACGCCAGTTGGACGCTGTGGGACTGGAACGCGCGCCGCTATCAGGTGCATCAGACGCGCGCGCAGATGAACGCTCTCGACGCGCAGCGCGGCGTCCTTGAGCGGACGCTCGTGAATCGCGAACAGATCGCCCTCGTTTCCCTGCATTCGGCGCAGGCCGCGCTGGAAAAATTCGCAGATCGTGTGGACCTCGAACGCACGCGCCTCGCGCTGGTTGAAGGCCGCTGGCGCCAGGGCGTGGCCACGGAGAGCGAGCTGCTCGACGCACAGGACGATCTCACGCAGGCTGAAACCGACGCGATCTCCGCGACCGCAGCCGTGCGGTTGGCGGAGGCCGATCTCCTCTACGCTTCAGGACATTGACGGAGGAAAGATACCCTATGAAACAACGCAACATCGCGGCGCGACTCGGACTTTTCATCGCGGCGACATCGCTTGTGATCGGCTGCGGCGGCGCGCGCGAGGCGAATCCCTCGGGAACGCTCGAGGCGACGGAAGTGGACGTGGCCGCCACGCTGGCGGGACGCGCTTGTGCCGTGCGCGCGGCTTTGGGAGAATCCGTGAAAGCGGGCGACACGCTGATCGTGCTCGACACCGACCTGCTCGCACTGCAGCGCGAGCAGGCTGCCGCGAACCGCGCGAGTATTCACGCGCAGCTTCGCGTCGCCGAGGACGCGCTGCGCCAAGCGCAGGACAATCTCTCGCTTTTGGAGACCACGCTGGCGCGCGTGCAAACGCTCCTGAAGCAAGGCAGCGCCACCGCCCAGCAGCTCGACGAAGCGCAAACCCGACGCGACGTGGCCGCATCACAGGTCTCGGCCGGCCGTCATCAGCTCGACGCGCTCGGCGCGGAAGAGATCAAGCTCGACGCGGCGCTC
>JAQTRJ010000316.1 GCA_028711875.1 bacterium
AGCGACATCCGCGAAGGCAAACGGACGCTGATCGTACGGCATGCGTGGGAGCGGGCAAACCGCCAGCAACGCACGCTGCTGACCGAGACGCTGGGGAACGCGCAGGCAAGCCCGGAGCGGATCGGCTATGTGCAGCAGCTGTTCATGGAACTCGGCAGCCTTGTATTCACGGCCGAGTTGGCGCGCGAGCGGGTGAAGTCGGCATTGACGTTTCTGGACAAGGTTCCGCCGTCGGCGAACCGCGATCTTCTGGCGGACTGGGCGAATCTGATGGTGGAGCGGGAATTCTGATGTTCGAAGCGCTCGGGATCGGACTGGCGGGAGCGATCGTCTATCTCGACACCACGGCGGTGGCGCAGCTTATGATCTGTCAGCCGCTCATTGCTTGCGGTCTGTGGGGCGTGATTGCGGGCAATCCGGAGACGGGAATTCTTTTTGGTATCGCTTTTCAGCTCCTGTGGTTGGGCAGTTTGCCGGTGGGGGCTGTGAAGTTCCCTGAGGGAAACCTGGGCGCGCTCATTGCCACGGGAATCGCCGTATCGCTCGCGAAATCGAACACACTGCCGTCACCGACCGTGCTTGCCTGCGCCGCGCTGATCGGAATGATCGCGGCGTATCTGGGCGCGGAAGTAACGACGCGAATTCGGACGATGATGACGACGCACGCTGCGAAAATCGTCGAGGCGGCACGCGCGGGAAACCCGGGGCAATTTCGGAGATTATTTGCGGGCGCGGCGGGGATGCACGCGGCGGCGGGATTCCTGTTCACACTTGTTGGATTCGTCCTCGGGCGCGCGCTTCTGCAATACGGTCTCGGTGATGCGGCGTCGGCTCCGTGGTGGAACGGCGTCCTTGCGGGGCTGCGGCCGGCGCTGCTGGGAACGGGCGCAGCAGTCATCGCGGCGCGACTGGTTACGAAAAAAACATGGCCGACATTCGCGGTTTCGCTGGGACTGATGCTGCTGGCGGGGTGGCGATGGCTCTGACCATCCGACCCATGTGGCGGCTGGTCTGCCGTTCGCTGCTCGTGCAAACGCCGCTGAACTACCGCACAATGCAGGGAACGGGCTATCTCTTCACGCTGTGGCCGTGGCTGAAGCGGCGCTCCGATCGCGAACACAGCGCGGACGTCGCCTCAGGTTTTATGAATTCGCATCCGGTGCTTTCGACGCTGGCGGCGGGCGCGCTGCTGAAGAGGATCGAGGACGGAGACGCGGAGCGCGATGCCGCTGACGTCGGGCAGTGGCAGAGCGAGATCAGCGGGCTGCTGGGCATGGCGGGCGACGCGCTGATCTGGGATCGCTGGAAGCCCCTGGTGTTCGCCCTGGGCGCGCTGGTGCTGCTCTGGTCGCCGCGGATTGAGACTTGGATCGCAGTGGCCGCGGCAAGTCTGCTGCTCTATAATATTCCGCTGCTTTCCTTGCGATGTTGGGGAGCGCGAACCGGCTACCGGCTGGGCGCGCGGGTTATGGAATCGCTGGCGGATCCGAGATTCTCGACATGGCGACGATGGCTGGGACTAGGCGGCGCGATACTGGCGGGATTTTGGCTCGGGTCGCTGCTGATCTGCTCAGCGGTGAAGGGTCCGATCCACGCGGCGCAGGCGCTGGCGGCGTTCGCCGTCGCCGCAATCACGATCCGGAGGCAGTGGACGGTGTTGTGGACAACGCTGGCGGCGATGGCGGCGGCGGCGGCAATTTCGCTTCTTTTTTCATAGGACGTCAACAATGACGGGACACGAGTGATTCGCAAAGACTTTACCCTGCTGAACCGGCTTGGGCTGCACATCCGCCCGGCCGCGCAGTTCACCAAGATCGCTTCGCGCTATAAAGCCGACGTGTTTCTGATTCGCGACGATATGCGCGTCAACGCCAAGAGCATCATGGGCGTGATGATGCTGGCCGCCGAACAGGGAGCCACGCTGACCATGGAGTGCGTGGGCGAAGACGAAGACGCGCTGTGCGCCGAACTTCTGCAGCTGATCGAGAATAAATTCCATGAAGAATAATTTTCCCACAACGCCGTCGCCGCTATGCGCGGGCGAGGAGGCGACGCTGCGCGGGATTCCGGCGTCACCGGGAATCTCCATCGGGCAGGTGCATTTGCTGATCGCGGAACAGCCGCAGATCGCGCCGCGCAAGATCGCACCGTCCGAGGTGGCGAGCGAACTCGCACGTTTCGAGCGGGCGCTGGACGAGACGCGGGCGGCGGTGGAACACTCGAAGGAGCGCGCGCTGGCGGTGGCGGGGATCGCCGTGGGAAAAATCTTCGACGCGCACCAGATGATCCTCGATGACGCGGTGTTCCACGAGCAGGTGCGGGCGCGGGTCGAACGCGAGCAATTCTCGGTGGACTTCATCGTGAACGACATCCTCGGGCACCACATCGAGATGATGCAGCAGCAGACGGGTGAAATGTTCCGCGAACGCGCCGCCGACATTCGCGACGTGCGCAACCGGCTGCTGCGTTTTCTGAGCGGCGCGGGCGACATGGTCCCCCACAAACCCAGCGAGCCGGTGATCCTGGTAGCGCCCGACATCTCGCCGACCGATGCCCTGCACATTGACCGACATTTCATTCGCGGACTGGCCACCGACACGGGCGGACTGACGTCGCACACGGCGATCGTGGCGCGATCGCTGGACATTCCGGCGGTGGTGGGTGTGGGGGCGCTGTCGGCGCAGACGAAAAACGGCGACTCCATTATTCTCAACGGCAACTCGGGCAAGATCATTCTGCATCCGCGCGAAGTCACACTGGAAGAGTATCGCGCGAAGCAACAGCGCTATCAGGATTTCGTCTCCTCGCTCGACGGGCTGAAAGACCTGCCCGCGGCGACGATGGACGGACACGAGATCAAACTCTGGGGGAATATCGAACTGCCGTTCGAGGCGGAATCGGTGATCGAGCACGGCGGGACGGGGATTGGGCTGTATCGCAGCGAGTTTTTGTTTCTGACGCGCGACACGGTGCCCACCGAATCGGAGCAATTCGACACCTACGACAAGGCGGCGGAACTCATGGCTCCACGTCCGATCGTGATTCGAACCTTCGATC
>JAQTRJ010000030.1 GCA_028711875.1 bacterium
GGATGATTGTGTACGAATGCCAGCGCCGCAGCGCGATGTAGCAGCGCCGGGCGCAGCGCGTCGCGCGGATGCAGACTCGCGCTACACTCGGTGCCGGTGCCGAGTACTTCCTCAGTGATCAGATGGTGCTGCTCGTCAATGCAAAGCACACGGAATTGCTCGCAACGGAGATCGGCCATCCCGACGGCATAGGACGCGATATCTTCCGGTCCGCGAAGGAGCACGGTGTGGCGATCTGACGAAGAGAAAAAGCGGCGTCCGATCTCAAACATCGCGCTGATTTGCCGGGCACGGGCGATTGGAATAGCCAGCGCTTCACTCAGCCGGCGGGGATCGCGCTCGTTGGCTACGGGGAGCGAGCCATATTCGCGAAGCATGCGGCCGCCGAGCTTGCTCATTCGCGACGCGGATTCGCCCTCGGTCATCACCAGCGACAGCAACTCGGAAAGTGAGCAGGTATTCATGTCAGGTGAATACTCGGATATTGGCGAATCAAGTGATGCGCTTTTCACTTCCGGCATCGAGAGATTCCTGCTAGGCTTATATAGTCCATGGACCACAAACAGATTAAGTGGAGCGAGCATGGTACGGTGCAGTGCTTGGGCGATGTGATGAAGACGTTCCTCGACTTCTTGAGAAATGGCGACCGAATTATCGCTGCGTGCCGATAGATCGTTGCGAATGGCGCGAACAATGACTTCTGGAGAAGAGGATTCGTGATGACCAAAGCGCGTCGTCCATAATCCGGTGATTTCCTGTGCGCGCAGGTGATGAAGACCTTCGTGCTTGAGCTGGGAACGAAGAGAAGACAGAGAGGGCCACGATGCCGCATCAGCAGCAAATGTCCAGCGGCCGCTGCGAAGATAATTCTCGATCATGACTGCGGCCTGCTGGCCTTCAGTTTGTGCGGAAGGCGAAAGCTCTACAACCATGATGCGCATGCGATCACGCAGCATGCGAAGACAGCTCGAAAAAAAGTTCGCTCGCGCTGATGGGGTCGAGAACACTCCGAGAAACAGCGCGGCGTCGAAAACCGCACTCTCATCCAGAGTCTCTTCGCTCATCGAAGGAAAAACAGTCACGTTGGGCGGGAGTGCGGAGATGTCGCTGAGTGTGGAGCCGTCCGGGCGGGCGATCTGGACAGTTACTCGGTCGAAATGGCGTGCCATTTCGAAGACAAGAGGATGGATGGAGACCGCAGATAGCCAGAGGCGATGACCGCGCGGATTACCCAGCGCGGTCAAGAGCGATTCGAGCGATGTGTCGTTAACGGATGGTCGCACCGGGCGGAATCTCCTCGTCGGTCGTAAGCAGAACCAACTTCCCGCCGGACTTGGCGGCGAGCAGCATTCCCTCAGACAGCTCGCCGCGCAGTCGAGTCGGCTTCAGATTCGCCACTACGACAATCGTCTTCCCGACAAGACTCTCCGTGGAATAATGTTCAGCGATTCCCGCCACAATTTGTCGTCGTCCATCTCCAATGTCAACAGAGAGTTTTAGCAACTTTTCGGTTTCTGCGATGCGTTCCGCCGAAATGATTTTGGCAGTACGCAGCTGCACGCGGGTGAATTCCTCGATGCTTAGCAGACTCTCAGGATCGGGACTGGCGGGCGGTGACGGTGGGAGAACTTTTCCGGCAGAAAGCTCAGGAAGCGCGGCGAGGACGGTGTCGCTCTCGATTCGCGGAAAGAGAGGATCACCGCTTTCCACGCGTGCGCCGGCGCGCAAGCGGCCCCACACGGCCGTTTCCGTCAGCAGAAAATCCTCGACAGGTTCGCCCAGTCTCGACAGCAGTTCGGCCATTTTGGACGGCATCACGGGATAGAGAAGAACCGCCGCGATCCGCAGCGCTTCTGCGGATTCATACAGCACTTCACCGCAGCGCTTCTTGTCCGTTTTAGCGAGCGCCCACGGCGCTTCAGCGTCGAAGTAGCGATTGGTCGCGCGAATAAGTTGCAGCGTTTCTTCGATGATGACATGCAGCTTGCGTTCGGAAAGATAACCCTCGATGGCCGCAACCAGCGACGCAGCTTGGTGTGCCAGCGCGCCGGGATGCGCCGGCGGCTCGGGAAGACGATCGTTGAAATTGTTGTGAATGAGCTTGCTGAGCCGGGACAGAAGATTGCCCAGATCGTTGGCGAGATCGCTGTTAATCCGGTTCACCAGCATCTCGATGCTGAAGGTCGCATCCAGACCGATGACCATGTCGCGCATCAGGAAATAGCGCAGGACATCGGCTCCGAAAAAACGCAGCAGCGGCGTCACGTCCACCGGCCGCCCCGACGATTTGGATATCTTTGAATCGCGAAAATTCCAATAGCCGTGAACGGTCAGGTGGCGATAGGGTTCAATCCCTGCCGCGTGCAGCATGATCGGCCAATAGATCGCATGGGGTTTCAGAATATCCTTGGCGATGAGATGCTCCACGCTTTCCCAATGAATTATCCAGCTATCGCTCCGGTCGTAGCCGATTGCCGTCAGATAGTTTAAGAGCGCGTCGAACCAGACGTAGGTGACGAAGTTATCGTCGAAAGGAATGGGGATTCCCCATGTCAAGCGGGAACGCGGGCGGGAGATGCATAGATCATCGAGTGGTTCGCGGAGAAACCCGAGCACCTCGTTTCGATAGCGATCGGGACGAATGAAATCCGGATGTGCGTGAATATAGTCCACGAGCCATGGCTGATAACGGCTCATGCGGAAGAAATAGTTTTTTTCCTGAACGAACTCGGGGACGGTCTGATGATCGGGACACTTGCCGTCCACGAGTTCCTTTTCGGTGAGAAAGCGCTCGCAGCCGGTGCAGTAATGGCCGCCGTATTCACCAAAATAGATGTCGCCGCTCTCGCAAATTCGTTGCAGAATCGTTTGCACAAGCCGGACATGATCGGGATCCGTGGTACGAATGAAGCGGTCCGGAACGGTGTTCAACTGCGGCCACAGACTCCGAAACCGTCCGCTGATTTTGTCTACGAATTGCTGCGGTTCGATGCCCTGGGCCGCGGCGGCGCGGGCGATCTTATCGCCGTGCTCGTCGGTCCCCGTAAGAAAGAAGGTCTCCCGTCCCATGAGCCGATGGTAGCGCGCCAGAACATCGGCGAGAATCGTGGTGTACGCCGTTCCAATGTGCGGATCGGCGTTCACATAGTAGATGGGAGTCGTGACGTAGTAAACGGACTTCATCGGGTAATCGTTTGGTAAGGTTGAGGAATCGCGGATTATCCGTTGGATTCAGTGGACGGCGGTTTTTGCGGAGTAGCACCCTCGCCTGAAGCGCCGGAACCGGATTTTGGCCGACTGTGCCGGCGCTTGCGTTTCTTTTTAGGTTTGTCGGATCGAGGAGCAACGTTCAAATCGGTTCCCACTTGAATCTGTTCGCCGCCGGCTTCCACCGCGAGTCCCAGCCCCCCTCCGGCCAGAAGCGTGACACGCTCACCCACTCCGGATTCCTCCGGCGCCGATTCGGACGGTGAGGGTTCAGGAACGAGTGCGGGGGAAGCGGCCGGAGCGGCAACGCGCAAATGGGTGCGAATCCGGTCGGCACGAGTCATGTCGGGTCGCCAGTCGGATACGTCGCAAAACTCAGCGGGAGACACGCGCACGGTGTCGCCGCCTTCGAATCGAATGTGGATTTGCTCGCGGATCAAATCGAGTTTGTCCACCACGCCCGCGCCTTTTTTCTCGTCCTGAACTGGATGTCCCGCTTTCGGGCATCGCCTCTGGAAGTCGCGATAAGCGCCCAGTTCGTAGAGCAGACAGCACTTGAGCCGCCCGCAAACTCCCGACAGCTTGGACGGATTCAGGGGCAGGAACTGATCGCGCGGCATCTGAGTGGAAATCGGCTTGAATTCATTTAAAAACGTACCGCAGCACAGCGAACAGCCGCACACGCCGTATCCCTGTGACCGCTTGGTCTCGTCACGCGCGCCGATCTGACGCAGGTCAATACGCGTCCGAAACGATGACGCAAGGTCTTTGACCAACTCCCGAAAATCCACGCGGCCGTCGGCCGTAAAATAAAACGTCATCTTCCGTCCGTCCCACTGCAGCTCCACGTCGGCGAGTTTCATGTCGAGCTTGTGCTGAATGATCTTCTGACGGGCGATGGGACGGGCGTCCTTTTCCTTCTGAAGATTCTGCGCGGCAATCTGCAAGTCCTCCGACGTGGCGCGCCGCAGAGCGACCGTCGGAACGGACTCCTCGCCGGTCATTCCTGAACGAAAGTCCAGATGCGTAACCCGTCCCAGATCGTGACCGCGTTCCACAGCCACGATGACGAGATCTCCGATTTCGAACGGAAATTGCTGGGGATTCGCCGCGTAACCTTTGCGGTGTCCCTTGAATTCGATTTCAAGCATGGGAGGCATGAGTGGATCGAGTGGAGGAATGCTTGGTGGATGCGCGCGGTCCCAAACATTCGCGCAGACGAATCGCCAGCGTGTATAGGGCAAACGTTTCGGTGTATCCGCGCGCCAAGTGGCCGGCGCATTCGTCTACGGCGCGCGCCGCCGCGTCGGAATCCACATCTGGAAACGCCGACAGCACGCCGTCCACGATCGCTTCCGATTCTCCGAACGTGAGTCCGCTCGCCTGCGCCGATGCGGAGCGGCGGACGGACAGGTCTCTGAAAAAGAGCTTGAGAAGATCAAAGGCGACGTGCTGCGGAAATGATTCGCCGCCCAGCAGCGCATCCGCCGCCGCCGGCAATTTGAACGGGTCGCAGGTCGCCGACGCCTTGAGAAAATCAATGACACACGCCTGCAGAGCGCGCACATCGCCTTTGGCCAGCTCGCGGGCACGCGTCACGCTGCCGCCGCTAAGCTGCGCCGACAGGTTGGCGGCGGCGTCCTCCACTCCCGATTCCGCAAGCGCTTTCGCGAGATCTTCGGCGGGTAGGGGAAAAAGCGGGATCCGCTGGCAGCGCGAGCGCACGGTGGGGCGCAGCATCTGTTCGCGCTCGGTGGTCAGCAGAAAATAGCCGGCTTCCGGCGGTTCTTCCAGAACCTTCAAAAACGCATTCTGCGCGCTGTCATTCATGGTGTCGGCATGGCAGATCACGAACACTTTCCGAGCCGCCTGATAGGGCTTGAGCATCGCGGAATGCAGAATGGAGCGGATCTCGCCGATCTTGATCAGCTGCAGAGCTGTGGAGCCGACTGCCGATTTCTTTTCGATTTCCGTCGCCGCATAGGGATCGCGCGTCAGTCGCGTGATCGTCGCGGCGATCTCTTCGGACAGCGCGTCTGCAGCATTGTCGTCGTCGTCGCTGGATGAGGATTTCTTGACGGCGGGCAGCGGAAACACAATCCGCAAGTCGGGATGCTGAAGCGTTCGCGAGATCCGGCAATCGTCACACTGTTCGCATGGCTGATCGCCGTCTCCGCTGCACAGCAGGAGCCGCGCGAACTCGAGCGCCACGGCGGTCTTGCCGACTCCACCCGGACCGACCAGCAGATAGGCGTGGGCGGCGCGGCCCGCGCGCAGACTCTGAGCCAGCAATCGGCGAATCCGCATTTGCCCGATGACGGGAAATGAGCCAGACTTGGTCAGCGGTTTTTTAGCCATTCCAGCGGATTCTTTTTGTTTTTCCCTGACCAGATTTCGAAGTGAACCCGATACGACTCGCTGATGGGATCGAAGCCGGGATAGCCGATCAGTTGATTGGCGGCAATCTCGTCGCCTGCCGCAACGTCCACCTGACCCAATTTGGCATACACGGTGTAGAAGGCCCCGGGATGCTCCACGATGCAGACGTTTCCGTAACCGCGCAGCCATGTGACCGAAGAGACCTTGCCTTCAGCCACCGAAGTCACGTGATCCTCGGATGATGCGTCCACTTCGATTCCCGGATTATCCGTGACCGTGGCTAGATCTCTGTTGCGCACCATGCCGAATCTCTCCACCACTCGTCCGTTCACCGGCCAGGGGAGTGATCCTTTGAGCATCGAGAGCGGTACGCCCGCAAGCGGCTCGCCGCGCGCCACCGCACTCACGATGTTCTCGATTTGCCGCCTGGATTCGGCAATCTCCTCGCGCCGCTCCGTGAGAAACTCACGATCCCGGCGCACGTGGTTCAGGTTCTTCTGAAGCACGCGCTTGCTCTGCGACAGTTGGCGGAGATCGCCGCGGATGCTCGAGTATAGTTCCTGTACATCGCTTTGACGGACGGCGAGTTCGTCCCGCCGCGCGTGCAAGGTCTGCATGGATCGCGACGATTCGTTTTCCTTCGCCTTCAGGTCATCATAGAGAGACGTCAGAGTTTCCAACGCCGCACGGCTGGCGGATTCCAGGCGAATCACGACGCTTCGCCGAAGCAGCAAATCGCGCCACGAATGAGCGTCGAGCAGGAATTCGAGCGTCGCCCAGCCGGTGAGCCGTTTTCGCGTGAGCATCGAACGTGCCGCGGTCGCCGCCAGAAGTTGTCGCTCCTGCTCGATCCGAGAAATATCCACCGTCAGCGAGGCCAGCTCCTGCTCGCGAAGAGCCATGTCCGTCTCAACGACGTGCAGGCTGTCCTGAAGCCGCTGCCCGATCCCGTGCTCCTCGCGAATGGCATGTTCGAGAATCGCGATTCGTCTTTGGGTAGCGTCCATATCTTCGAGGAGATCTTTTTCCCGTGTCGCGCCGCTCGAAAGGTCGCTTTCGATTTTCTGCAGCTCCCGTCGCAGGGAATCGAGGGTGCCCTCCGTTGGAGGCACAGCTCCCCGTGCGTCCGCAAGAAAACCGGAAGCAATCACATAAATAATTATAATAAATGGAATTAAATGCACCTTGAGGGCAAAGAAATACGAAATAATATGATACGCTTCAATGCGGGAAAAAGCAAGCACATCCCCTTGTTATTGCAAATCCCGCCGATCCGACCTATATTCGAGAAAACCTCGTTCTGAACAGCTAAGGCCCCTCCCTCATGATTCTTCGCATTCTTGCCGTAGGAAAGCTCCGCGAAGCCTACTATCAGGCGGGCGTCGAGGACTACCTCGGGCGAATCCGGCATTATTTCCCGATTGAACAGATCGAGGTTCCGGTGGGAACGGGCGAGGAATCCAACGGGGGAGGGCGTGGAGCGATGGTCCGCGAGGCTGCCGCACTGCGTCGGCATGTAACTGCGGGAAGCCGTGTGGTGGCATTGGAACGGACGGGACGGCCATTCAGCACGGAGGAGTTTGCCAAATGGCTGGAGGAGTGCATGAACACGGCCATTTCCCGCGTGGATTTCGTCATTGGTGGGGCCTGGGGATTGGATGCGGGATTCGTCCGTGACGCCGATGTGAGACTCAGTCTATCGGCAATGACCTTGCCGCATGAGCTTGCCCGATTGGTGCTGGCGGAACAGATTTATCGCGCACTGTCCCTCTGGAAAGGCCATCCCTATCACAAATAACTACAGAAGGATATCGAGAGGGCGCGGGGGGCGGCGAGAACTTTCTCCTTGACTCCCCCGAACCTGTTGTGTATATTGACTTGTTTTCATCGCCTAACGGAGTTATTGACAACACATATGCCGACACAGAGCCAAGTTCTCGATGTGCTTAAAACGGTGCGCTTTCCGAATCTCTCGCGGGATATCGTATCGTTTGGACTGGTCAAGGGGATTGAGATCAAAGATGGGCTGGTTCAGGTAACGATCAAGGTCGCCAGCCGCGATCCGAGTATCCCCGACGCCATTAAACAAAGCATCCATGAGGCTCTCGCGCAGCTCGATGGAGTTCGTGACGTGCAAGTGGATCTGCATTGGAGCCAACCCGAGACTCCTGCCATACACGGGGGAGCTTCATCTCACGCTCAATCAGCGCCCGCTGACGAGGCGCTGTTGCCGGGCGTGAAGTCCAAGATCGCGGTGGCGTCCGGCAAGGGCGGAGTGGGGAAGAGCACCGTGGCTGCGGGTTTGGCGATCGGTCTCCAGCGAATGGGACTGTCCGTTGGACTCGTAGATTTTGACATCTATGGCCCCAGCCTGCCGATTATCATGGGTGTGAACGACCGTCCGAAAGTGCAGGACGACAAGATTATTCCGCTGGAGCATGACGGCCTTAAACTCATGTCTATGGGATTTCTGGTCGAAGCGGACACTCCGATGATCTGGCGCGGTCCGATGGTGCATCAGGCCACTGAACAATTTCTGAAAGACGTTCATTGGGGCGATCTCGATGTGTTGGTGGTGGATTTGCCGCCCGGTACGGGCGACGCGCAACTGACGTTGTCGCAGAAGGTGAATCTCAGCGGAGTGGTTATCGTGTCCACGCCCCAAGACCTCGCGCTGGCCGATGTCCGCAAGGGTGTGGCCATGTTCCAGAAGCTGGACGTGCCGATTCTGGGAATCGTGGAAAATATGTCCGGCTTTACCTGTCCTCACTGCGGCCAAACCACGCACATTTTCGGCCATGACGGAGCCGCGCTCGTGGCGCAGAAACTGAGAGTGCCGCTGCTCGGACGCGTTCCCCTGGTTCCGGCCCTGGTGGAAGCCTCGGACCGCGGACAGCTCTATACGGCGATCGAGAACGATCCCCAGCTTTCGGAAGTCTTCCGCAGCATCGCGCAAACCGTGTCGAAGACTGTCGCCGCGTCGTCCTGCTGACGAAATAACTCCCGCGAAAAGGCCCAGCGACTATGCCGACTCCTGATGATATTTTTGCCGCATTGGCCACGGTGATTGATCCCGAGTTGGGATTGCCGATCACCGATCTCGGCTTGGTGTATGACGTGCAAGTCAACGGCAATCGCGCCGACGTGAAGGTCACGCTCACGACGATGGGCTGTCCGATGGCCGGCATGATTACCGAGCACGCTCGGCGCGCGGTTCTCGAAGTGGATGGAATTGACGATGCCAACGTCGAACTGGTCTGGGATCCGCCGTGGTCGGTGGATATGCTTTCGGACGAAGCTCGCATGCGTCTCGGAATGTTCTGATTCCATCCATGCTTTCCCTTTAATCCGGTCCCCGCGAGGACAGAAAGGGCGGTTATGAACACAACAATGAACGATTCCAGTCCCTCCCCACGGCAGTCGAGGGACTTCTCTCTGTCTGCTCATCTTCTCCCGTAACAACGGATACCATGGATTACAAAATCAAAGCGGTGATCGTAGACGCGGCCGGGTTTCAGCGGACGATCACCCGGCTTGCCCATGAGATCATCGAACGGAATCGCGGCACCGAAAAGCTGGGCTTTGTGGGCATGCAAACGCGCGGAGTGTTTCTCGCCCGGCGATTGGCTGACAAGATCGCGGCAATCGAGGGCATCACCATTCCGGTCGGAGTGCTCGACACGACCATGTACCGCGATGACTACCGTACGGCGCTCAAGCAGCCCGAGGTGCAGATCACCGAGATTCCTTTTGATCCCTACGACATGAACGTGGTGCTGGTGGACGACGTGCTCTTCACCGGACGCACCGTGCGCGCCGCGCTCGATGCTCTGATGGACTTCGGCCGTCCGCGCCGCATTCAGCTGGCCGTGCTGGTGGATCGCGGACATCGCGAACTGCCGATCAAGCCCGACTTTGTCGGCAAGAACGTGCCGACCAGCATTAACGAAGAAGTGCGAGTCCGCATGACCGAAATAGACGGAGAAGACGCCGTTCTGTTAGTGGAGGTGCCCGCGTGAGTTTGCTTCCGCACAAGCACCTGCTCAGTCTGGCCGATTACTCCGAGCAGGATATCGCGATACTGCTCGACACTGCCGAGCGGATGAAGGAAATCCTTGATCGGCCGGTGAAGAAAGTTCCCACGCTGCGCGGCGTGACCGTAGTGAATCTGTTCATGGAACCATCCACTCGAACGCGCATCAGCTTCGAACTGGCGGAGAAACGGCTCTCGGCGGACACGCTGAATTTCTCCGCGTCGGGCAGTTCGCTGTCCAAGGGGGAAACCCTGCTGGACACGGCGCTGAACATCGAAGCGATGAAGATTGATGTCGTGGTCATGCGTCACAAGTCGCCGGGCAGTCCGCATTTTCTGGCGCGCCACCTCGATGCGATCATCATTAACGCGGGCGACGGCTGTCATGAACATCCCACGCAGGCGCTGCTCGACATGCTGACGCTGCGCCAAAAATTCGGAACGCTGAAAGGATTGCACGTCGGCCTCGTCGGCGACATTTCCCATAGCCGAGTTGCGCTGTCGAATATCATTGGGCTTTCCAAAATGGGTGCGCACGTCGTGCTTTGCGGCCCGACCACACTGATTCCGCGCGGCGTGGAACGCTTCGGCGTCAGCATCACGCACAGTCTCGATGAAACGATACGTACCTGCGACGCGCTGAATATTCTCCGCATTCAACTCGAGCGGCAGGAGGCGGGTCTATTTCCCTCGCTTCGCGAATACCAAGCCTATTTTGGATTGACTCGCCGGCGGCTCGATCAGGCGAAAGCGCCGCTGACCATTCTTCATCCGGGACCGATCAACCGCGGAGTGGAGATCACCTCGGACGTCGCCGACAGCGAGCATTCCGTGATTCTCCAGCAAGTCACCAACGGTGTCGCCGTGCGGATGGCGGTGCTTTATCTTCTGGCCGGCGCCCAGCCCGTAGCCGCAGAAACCAAGATGTAAATCAGATTATGGGACATTCCTACTCAAACTTCGAACATCCCCGTCGAGCCGCTGATCTCTATCTCACAGGAGCCCGAGTTGTGGATCCGCGGGGTAATCTTGATCGAACGATTGATCTGCATATCCATGACGGCGTTTTAACGATCGCCCCGCCGGAGATTCCGAAGGACGCGGACGTCATCCGTCTCAACGGACACATCGTTACTCCCGGTTGGTTCGATCTGCACGTGCATCTGCGCGAGCCGGGGCGCGAGGTGGCCGAGACCATTGACAGCGGTTGTCAGGCGGCGATGAACGGGGGATTCACCGGACTCGCGTGCATGCCGAATACCGATCCGCCGCTGGACGACGCGGGACGTGTGCAATGGGTGCTTGATCGAGCCGCTCCCTGGCCTGTGGACGTGCATGTAATCGCGGCGGCGACGCGCGGGCGTGAAGGCAAGGAACTTGTGGAAATGTCGGAGCTGCACGACATCGGTGTCCAGGCGTTCAGCGATGACGGCTCCGCTATCCGCAGCACCGCCGTTTTGCGCCACGCCATGGAGTATGCGCACATGCTTGGTGCGCGTGTGTTCGAGCACGCCGAAGATGCGTCGCTGGTTCACGGCGGGGTGATGAATGAAGGCGAGTGGTCTACGCGCCTGGGCTTGCCGGGAATGCCCACGATCGGTGAAGCGCTGGACGTGCTGCGGTGCATTCTGCTGGCCGAGTACACGGATGCGCCCGTTCATATCTGTCACGTCTCGGCCAAGGAATCGGTGGAGTGGATTCGCTGGGCTAAGGGGAAAGGACTGGCGATAACGGCGGAAGTCACGCCGCATCATCTGCTGCTGACCGACGAGTTCTGCAAGGATTTCGATACCGATTATAAAATGAATCCCCCGTTACGAAGCGAGGCGGATCGCCAGGCGTGCCGCGAGGGATTTCGCGACGGCACGCTCGACACCTATTGCACCGATCACGCGCCGCACACGTGGGAAGCGAAAATGCAGGAGTTCGATCTGGCTCCCTTCGGTATCGTTGGTTTGGAAACGGCGTTGGGCTTGGCGTTCACGCATCTGATTCCCGACGTCGTATCTCTCGAAGAGATGATCTCGCGCGCGGTCTATGCGCCCCGAGAGATTCTGCATATCCCCGTTCCGCGAATCGCCACCGGTGAACCGGCCGATCTGACGATTATCAATCCGACGGCGCATTGGACGGTAGATCCGGCGGCGTTCAAGTCCAAATCCCGCAATACCCCATTTAAGGGCTGGTCACTCACGGGACAGGCGCGCGGAATCGTAAGTAAGGGATGCGCCGTAATCCGTGACATTTGATCTCTTGTTTGCCTCCGCATAGGGCGCGATTGTTTTTTCAATGATGAGGTAAGTCGAATGACTCTTTCGAGAATGGCTGCGCGGCTGCTGCCGATGGTCTGGATTTGTCTTCTGACGGGCTGTTCGAGTCAGGAAGTCCCCGAAGGAACCCTCGTTTCCGTTTTGTATAGCAACGATGTGCGCGGCAAGCTTGAAGGATGCGGCTGCCGGCATAACGGCGGCGGTATCACGCGGCGCAGCGCCGAGCTGGCCGCTGCCCGCGCCGATGATCCGTCCGTCGTGTATTGCGACGCCGGAAATTTCATGAGCGGCACGCCCGAAGTGGACAGCACGCAAGGTCTACTGATGGTCGACGTGTATAATCATTTGGGC
>JAQTRJ010000031.1:0-5346 GCA_028711875.1 bacterium
GCAATCCCCGCATGCGCGTCAACACCGATTACATGATTCCCGACACCGGCTGCACCAACGGCGCCGATTGGTACGAGGTCAGCGGCGGCATGCAGGATTGGAACTACGTGTGGATGGGCGATCGCGAAATCACCGTCGAACTCGACGTCACGAAGTGGCCGTCCGTCAGCCGCCTCGAAACGCTCTGGCAGGAAAACCGCTATGCCATGCGCAATTACTGGCTGGAAGCTCAGTACGGCGTGCGCGGCGTGGTCACCGACGCCTCGACCGGCCTGCCGATCCGCGCCAGCATCATGCTCGGTACCAGTCCCTACCTCACCTCGAGCAGCGCGCTGCACGGCGAATATTTCCGGATGCTTCGCCCCGGCACCTACACGCTGACGTTTTCCGCTCCCGGTTACGGCTCGCAGGTATTCACGAACGTCGTGGTGCCGTCGAATTCCTATACCGTGCTCAACGTACAGCTCGGTTTACCGCCCGACATCGAAGTGAGTCCGACGACGCTTTCTTCCGACGTCAACCTCTGCGATGTGGCCGATGTGCCGCTGACCATTATCAATGACGGTGACGGCCCGCTTACGTGGTATTCCGAGGAAGGTTACGTGCATCAAACCCACTACGGCAGCGCGGTCGGCGGCGGCTGGCGGTGGATGGACGGTCTTCAGGCCGGCGGCCCAGCCTACGCGTGGCGGGACATCAGCGGCGTGGGAACACTCGTGTCGTTTTCCGACGACGATCAGACGCTCGGGCCGTTTTCCATCGGTTTCACCTTCCCCTATTTCGAGCAGAATTTCACTCAGTACCGGATTTGCGGCAACGGCTGGATTTCGTTTACTTCTACGTCCACCAGCTACAGCAACTCCACCTTGCCCAGCACGGCCTCGCCGGAAAACATCATCGCGGCGTGGTGGGACGATCTCAGCCCGCAGCGCACCGGCACTCAAATTTACCGCTATGCAACGGCGGACAGCCTCATCATCTCTTTCAACAATATTCAGAGCTACTCCGGCAGCGGCGTGTACAATTTCCAAATCATTCTGCTCTCGTCCGGACGGATCGTATTCCAATACGGTAGCATGGGCACCAATCGCCTGAACTCCGCCACCATCGGCATTCAGAACAGTGATCGCTCGAAGGGCGAGGCCGTCGTGTACAACGCGCTCTACATCCAGAACAACATGGCCGTCGAATTCTGCCCCCATGACCTGATCACGACGATTCCCGCGTCCGGACAGGTGAACGGTCACAGCTCGACCGTGGTGACGGTGCGTCTGAATTCGTGCTGCGTGCCCGATGGAATCTCGAACGGCATTCTTGCGCTGCATTCAAACGATCCGGACACGCCCCTTCTCAACGTGACGGTTGCCGTCAACGTGACGGAGCTGACGCCGCCCGATCCGGTCACCGATCTGGTGATTTTCCCCGACGGCGCGAATGTGGTCTTAATGTGGAGCGCGGCTCTAAACGCCACCGGCTACAATATCTATCGCCTGACCGCTGCCGATCAGGATTATCTCGACGGCGAACTGCTCACGCCCACGCCCATCACCGACACCACCTTCACCGCCATTCTCGACGAAAGCGAGCAGTACTTCTATCAGGTGGTCTCGGTGCGGTAGCGACCGCCGATCAATGCATAGGGCGGGCGCGACGTCAGCGGCCCGCCCTTTCTTTTCGACGTCGTGACAACTTCATGAAGCGATCTTAGAATGCACGCCGAGCCGGGTTAAGCGCAGGACATCTATTAGGCATCAAATTTCCCGGTGGTGACTCTCCAGAGTCACCCCGATCCCCGCGCGCAACCCGGCCGGAACCTCTTCGAACGATACCATTTCAAGACAACTTCATGACAACTTTCTCGGTCTCCGTGACTATATTCCGGCAAGTCTAATCCGGAGGATTCATGTCCAGACTTGTGCGGTTCCTCATGCGTTCGAATCGGGCGTTCTATGGCCTGCTCGCGGTGGTGGCGATCATCGTCGGAGGCGTCATCGCGGTCTTTCACGTCAAGCTGCTCCCCATGACTCCCGAGCTCTACGACAGGATGTATGAACAAGCGCGCGGAGACGCGTGTGCTTACGGAATCATGAGCGCTTCGGACTATGTCAATGATGTCTTCCTCCCGCATATCGAGTCGTTGGAAGCGCTGCATCCGACCGGGACGACTCTGGACTGCACCGCCGCCGCCCTCGGTCCTCTGAAGCAACTACCGGGAGTACGCCGCGTTTACAACCTTTCATCCGAGGGGATCACCGTCTCGGGCGATGAGCCGGCATCCGCCGTGCTGACGGACTCGCTGATCGCCAAGCGCGAACTGTTCCGCCGCTGTCATCTCGGCGGAGATTACGGCTCTCCGAAATTCCTGCACTATACGCTGAATCGCGTCCGCTTCACGAATCTCCTGATGCAGCGGGATACGTTGCGGCTGATCCTGTGCGCCTATGACAGCAGCGGCAGCCGGATAATCTCGGTTCCCAAATCCGACTCCACGCTCGCACATCTTCATAACATGGTCGCCCTCGAAATGGATCCGCAATGGATTCGTCAGGCCGTCGCCGCGCAAATGGAACGCGTTTTTTATGAGCGCGAAGCGTTCATGCTCTGGTCGCCCGGCATTCCCTCCAACTACGAATATTGGGCCGGGCTGGGTGTGCTGGCCTTCGGCGATACGTTGTGGTGGAAGGGACTGAAGTCGGTGAACTCGGGCACGATCAGCGACTGGATGTGGCCGAACCACACGTGGTTTTCCTATCGCTCGGTTCAGGAAGACGACGCGGACTCTCGGGCGGAAACGGATAAAGAAATTGGCGCTCGTCAGATTCCCATGCTGTTCGCTGACGTTGCGACTTTGGTTATTTCCGTGCTGCTGATTCTCACGTTGATTCTGGTGCGCAAACAGTGGCTGGCGCGCCAAACGGCTCTCGAGCATTTGGCGCATGCCGTGCGTTCGCCCGTCGCCCGCCTTCGCCTAAACGTGGATACGCTGCTCGAGCGGCGGTCCGTGTCTCCCGAGCAGGAGTCGGAGATTCTCGCGGCGGTCGGCGCGGAATGCGGCAAGATCGAACGCGCGGTTCGCAATGCGGCGTTCAGTCTGGAGGAAGGAAAACGCCGTTCCGTGCGCGAGCGCGACGATCTCAATCGGATCGTCACCGAGGTTCTGGCGTCGTGGCAAAGCGGTTTCCGCTCGGCGGGCGTCATGCTGTCCGGTCTCGCGTCGCCCGAGCCGCTGAACGGAGAATTCGACCGCGAGCGCGTCTCCGCGCTTCTCGATAACCTGCTGGACAATGCTTTGCGCCACACTCGGCTCCGGCAGCAGCGAGTGCCGAACGCCGCCTATGCGGTGACGGTCGAGCTCCATCGCGAGGGCAGCGACGCGTTGTTGTCGGTGTCCGATATGGGTGATGGAGTGGCCGAGGCGGATCAGCAGCGGATTTTCCGCAGATTCGCGCGCGGCGCCGACACGGCGCTCACCGGCGCATCCGGTCTCGGTTTGGGACTGGCCTTGGCCAGAGAGATCTCCGAAGAACACCGGGGATCCATCGTCGTGGAGAGAAATTCTCACGGCGGAGCGCGGTTCATCGTCCGGTTGCCGTTGACGTCGTAAACGAGACGGACATTCGTGGCACACATTCTCATCATCGAAGACGATCCCGATCTGGGAGCAAGGCTCGCGGACAATCTGAAGCTCGAAGGCTATCGGGTCACGCTGGCCGCCGACGGCCGTACCGGACTCGATCAGGCGCGCTTGGGTTTCGCCGATCTCATTCTGCTCGACCTCATGCTGCCGCATTTGGACGGGCTGCATATTCTGAAAGCGCTGCGGCGCGATCTGTGTCAAGTCCCGGTGATCATTCTGACGGCCAAAGGAACCGAAGCGCAGCGCATCGAGGGTTTTCGCTCCGGGGGCGACGACTACGTCGTCAAGCCGTTCTCGCTCATGGAACTCATCGCGCGCGTCCGCGCGGTGCTGCGCCGAACGGGTTTTCGTGAGCGTCCCTCCGTCATCAACAGCGGTGGGTTGATGATGGATCCGGCGGAGCGCACGGCCACTCTCGACGGTCGTTCGCTGGCGCTCGCTCCCCGCGAATTCGATCTGCTCTACGCGCTGGCCGCGCATCCCAATCAGGCGCTGTCGCGAACCGCGCTGCTCGAGGACGCGTGGGGCGACGACGCCGACGTCAGCGGCCGTACCGTGGACAATCACGTCGCGTCGCTGCGTCGAAAAATCGAAGAGAATCCCGAAACGCCGACCCGCATCATCACCGTCTATAAAGTCGGCTATCGCTGGAAGACGTCGTAGCGAAGTCTGTCACTCGTGAATGAACGACGGGCGCGTGATCCACGCGCCCGTCTGCGATTTGCGGATGTCCCGCGGCGTCGTCAACGGATTTACCCCGTGATCTGTTGCATCTTCTCCGCCGCGGCGCGCCCGAGTTGCCGACACTTTTCGAGAGCATCCTCATCCGGTGTAAAAGAACGCCTCTTTCGCAACAAAAGTAATGAATTGATAGGTCGCCTCATGCAAAACGGGTGACCGAACCGATCACCCGCCCTGCATATCCTGCATCCATTCTGTTCCCCTTCCTCAGCCCGTCTTCCTCCCGTTCATTGCCTCAAATAGCATACGGCTCTGTTTAAAATGTACGTACTTCCGTTCCGGGACCTGAACCGCTTTCCCCGATCTCGGATCACGTCCAGCATGCTCGTTACGCACACGCACAGAAAACGATCCGAAGTTAGGCAATATCACAGGCTTACCTTCACAAAACGCCCCCGAGATCGCCTCCAAGAGGTGATCCAGCACGCCCTGCGCCTGTCCTTGGCTCAATTGCGGGATTGCCCGCTGGATCGCCGCGGCGCATTCCCTGCGCCCAAATTCCGATTTGGATCGTCCGGCCATGTCTCGTCCTTTCCGGTCCCGTTGCAATCGTGGCAGTCGCGGAAATCGTCCTCTGTCAGAGGGTTGTTTGGATCGTTCCACGCAAGGCTCATTTCGCCTCCACCTCCGTATCCATTGCTTTCAGCAACGGATATTCCGCTGCGTAGGTTTCAATGAGCTTGACCGCCGCGATGTACAGCGGTCGCATCTCTGGCGGCGTGCCGTGCCGCTCGAAACATGCTGGCAGCGATGCGCTGGTGACATTTTGTTCGCAGCCGATGACTATACCGCAATCAAAAGTCTCTACCACAGCGAAACGACAGCCGTTAACCTGAACTGGAACGCGCAATATCCTCGTGTCCTCGGCGAAGCGCGTGTGCGCGGCGAAGCGCGTGTCCTCGGCGAAGCGCGTGTCCTCGGCGAAGCGCGTGTCCTCGGCGAAGCGCGTGTCCTCGGCGAAGCGCGTG
>JAQTRJ010000031.1:5446-12230 GCA_028711875.1 bacterium
TGCGCGGCGAAGCGCGTGTGCGCGGCGAAGCGCGTGTCCTCGGCGAAGCTCGTGTGCGCGGCGAAGCGCGTGTCCTCGGCGAAGCGCGTGTCCTCGGCGAAGCGCGTGTCCTCGGCGAAGCTCGTGTGCGCGGCGAAGCGCGTGTGCGCGGCGAAGCGCGTGTGCGCGGCGAAGCCCGTGTCCTCGGCGAAGCGCGTGTGCGCGGCGAAGCGCGTGTGCGCGGCGAAGCGCGTGTCCTCGGCGAAGCTCGTGTGCGCGGCGAAGCGCGTGTCCTCGGCGAAGCGCGTGTCCTCGGCGAAGCGCGTGTCCTCGGCGAAGCTCGTGTCCTCGGCGAAGCTCGTGTGCGGGCAATTTGTAAAATCCTCACCCTTCGCAAACACGGCGCGCTCCCCGCCCGGCTCATTGCGTAACCATTTCAGATGTGCGGCGAGCATGGCATTCAGTTTGTCAAAATCCATTTTGCTCTCCTTTCACGCGCCGACCGAGGCGCGTTTGACGGATGCGATGATTCCTTCGAGTGAACGAGGCGAGAGTTGAGTCCGGATGAACTCGTTCACGCTCGCCTCCTGAGTATCATCGCTCCTCCTTACAGTCCTGCAAAATGCAGGTCTTCGTTTTCTTTCTCAGCCTGCCAGTCAATCTGTACATATCCGTATCCGTCGCACTGGCGGCACGTCCGGCCATGTCTCACCTCATAATTTGATAGCCCGGCTTCAGCCCCGCCGTATCGCTGCCCAGAGCCTCATAGTAGAACTGGATATAGCGCCCGCTGAGGAACGGCGCATCGAAGCTCCACTGCCCGGTCGTCGTCAGCGAATCGGCCCGGCTGATCAGCACGTGCGTGCTGTCGGTGTGTTTGACCTGATCCATACCCGTCCAGTATTTCTCCGTGAACCAAGCGCAAATCGCCCCGCTGTCCAGTTGCACCACGAAGGTCGCATAGCAGGCGAAGGCATGGCTGAGACTCTGCACGTCGATCCAACCGCTGCTGTCCACGTCGCCCGGTCCCAGCGTCACGTAATCCATCGTGCTGTCAATCACCGCCTGCACGCACGCATTCGCGATCTCCTGCAGGTTGTGCTTGAACGGGTCCACCTTCCGCCAGTCCCGCTCCGCCGCCAGCAGCGTCAACGGCAGCAGGATCAGCGCCAGCCAGCCTCTGTTCCATTTCATGACATATCTCCAGCTTGGTTTCGATAATCATCGTCCGCCGCTGCATCCCCAGCACCTGCCCGGCCAGTACCTGTAGCCTGCTCCGAATCCCCGCCAGTTCCGTCTCCAGCGCGGCAATCTGCTCGGTTAAATAGGTCTGTGTGATCCCGCTCATTTCTCCACCCATATTTCGACAATTTCATTTACTGATAGATTATGTCCGCCGTCGCCCTGCATAGCCACTTCCACCAGACATTCGGTGGGCACCGTCACCGGCAGATTCACCTGCAGACCAATGTTGATCGTATGCTCGGTATAGACGGTCTCCGTGATGTCGTCCCACAGCTGCTGCGACGAAATCCCGCTCGCCGCATACAGCGAAACCGCTCCCGTGCCGCCCGAGCTGGTCTTGGCCTGATAGCGCATCCGCAGATATTTCATGTCCGGCGTTTGTGTGAACGTAAATCGCCGCTTCTTTTTGAACGATGTCGCCGTCTTCTCATGCCAAAGAGTGGTCGAAGTCGGATCGCCAGCCTCGTTCCCGTCCGCCGAGGAAGCTGTGCCTCCGGCGATCCACAGTGTTTGTCGTTGGAATCCCGTGGCCGCCGCCGCGCTGATCGCGTAATTCGCCAGCAACTTCAGCGCGTTGGTCACCGTGCCCGATCCGGATACGCTGCCGATGATCGGGCTTCCCGCAAAGTTTAGATCCCCCACTTCCAGCGCCGTCATGATCTCGTAGAGCGTGGCCACGTCGTTGGCGTCCCATTTTTTCACATAGGCTTTGCCGCAGGCTTCGGTTCGCGCCACGTTGAGGATCGCGTCGCCCACCCCGTAGCTCTCCGTCTCCTGCACCTGCAGGTAAACGTCCATGTCCTCCTGCGCGTTGCCCTGGAATACGTTCCCCGCCAGCGCGTTGGCGTTGTGTTTGTGAAGCGTGGTCTCCGTGCCCGCCGTCAGCAGATTCAAATTCGTCGCCGTCACGTTCGCGCTCGCCCCGTCCAGTTTATTGAGCTCCACCGCCGTGGACGTCAGTCCCGTCAGCAGCTTCACCAGTGCACCGATCTGTGCCAGCGCCGCTTCCACGCTGCTCCCCGAATAGTAGTCTCCCGTATCGTAGATCCCGATCAAGGCCGCCCCGTTGCCGTTCGTTGTCAGCGCCAATCTCGCGTACGTCGCCAATTCCGTCAGGATCGCTTCCAGGGTCGTCCCGGTATAGGATCCATACGTGTCGTGGATTCCGATCAGTGAGGCTCCATAACCGCTTTCAGTAGAAATCAAATTGGCCGCCAGCGCCACGTCGTCGGCCGGGAAAATCATTCCATCGGTGGCCGTCACTTTGCTCCCGCCGACCTTGAGATAGACCTTCTCGCTGACGTTGTGGTCTATGTAATAGACCCCGTTCCCCGCTTCTGTGAAATCGCCGATCTTGGCGTTGTCGCTGTGCCGGTACAGGTCTATATCCAGTCCGGTTTGGACGTCGCCGTCCGTATCCGTCGCCGACCAATAGAATCTTGCGCTCATTATTCTCTCGCTTGGTAGGGGCGGGTTAAGCCTGCGCAACCCGTCCGTTGTATCCGCAGCACTGTTCAGGCCGCAATGATCAATCCGCGCGGCCGTCCGACCCGGTCGTAGGCCGGATTGGGTTTCTGAGCCAGCGTATGCACTCCATAGAGTTCGATCCGAATCTCCTCGGCCTGTACCTTTCCGCCGTAGGGAGTGATCGGATTGCTTCGCACCTCGCACAGCACGGCGTGGCCCGGCTCGTCGGTATGCGGAATAAGTCTCACCTGTCTCCCATTTCCCCGCCAGTTGGCCAACCGCTGCACGGTCGCAATGTCGTCCTGATTGTCCTCGTGCGATAGCCAGAGATAGACGGCATGAAACCGCACTCCCAGAAATTCTTCCACCGTCTGGCTGTCGGCGTCGGTCCCGATCGTCAGCCGCACGTCCTCGTAGTCCTCGACCTCGCGCTCGCTGCACGGAATCAAATTCAGCGTCGCCACCGTCGCGCCCGCGCTGTCCAGCAGAATCGCCTGAATCGCTCCCTCGCCCCAGATCATGCGATCGCCCGCGCCGGTTCATTCGGCAACGGCTCCACTTCGATGGTCTCGGTATAGCGATCGCCGTTCACGGCCACGATCTTGCCCGCCCGCACTCCGTTGATCGTTAAGAGCGCGCCCAGCGACAGATCCAGCGCGCGGTGTTCCGGCGACCGCACCTGAATTCGTCTTGCCTCGCCGCTGGCCGCCGCCGCGATCCGGTTCAAATGGGTCTTGATCAGCGCCGCCGAATAGTCGTTCAGCGGAATCGTCGCGGGTGAAATGTCCGCAAACGGTTCGCCCGCCGCCCGCGAAATCGGCACGTCGGTGATGATCCTCACGCCCGAAATCTCCGCCGTGCGCGCCGCCCGGTCCATCCGCTCCATCCGCAGCACTCCGTCTCCGTCAATCCACCATTCGCAGCCGCACAGCAGACAGATCTCCCGCAGAATCGCGCCGATCGTCTGCCCGCGCGCGTCCCCCGCCATTTCCCTGAGCCAGACATCCCCCTGCCAGTAGATCTGATACTGCTGGCCCAGATCGGTATACTCCCCGTCCGCGCGTTTGCTCTTGTGTTTCCACAGCGTCTGCGGCGTGTCCGTGAATTCGAAATAGCCGCTGCTCGCGTTGTAAGCAACGTAGTTGTAGATCGTATTCGACACCAGGTTCAGCTCCTGCACCGCGACTTCGAGTTCCCGGCCCTCGCCGTACTGTTTACGCTGCGCAAGGTCCACCGTCCACACCCGCCCGAGGTGCCGATTGCCTATGAGCTGCGGCGGACCCATGTCGTTGTATTCCGGCGTGTATCCGTAGATCGCAAACACCAGTTTGCTGGCCTCGAATTCCGGCACCGTCAGTTCAAACGGTCCCAGCGTCCGGCTCGCAGGAATCGTCGGGTCCGTGAACTGCACCGCGATCAGCGGCGGAGTGTTGTTCAGCCAGTCCAGTCTCCGGATTCCCAAGAGTTCCGCCCGGCCGTGGTTCACGATCTGATAGAGTTCGAGATAGCCCCCCTTGTATCGCCAGTAGAACGTGCACGTCGCTCCCGCGATCGTCCGCGTCACCAGTCCCCACGGCTGCGGATACATCACTTCCTCTTCCGTCGTCCACACCGGCTCAATCGTGTCTCCCTGCTCAACCTGAACCGCCTGTAGACTGGACTTTGCGTCGTGTTCCGTGGCCGCTGCGACGCTCGAAATCAATCCGGGGATAGACAAGTCGGCCAGACCCTTCAAGCGCGTCAGCAGCGTTTCTATGGTCTCCTCGCGCCATACGCAGCCCCGGAACCTCTGCCCCTCCATATTCCCCGGCCCCCGCGTCCATTCATAGCTGTCGAACAGGCTCTCCTCGGTATAGGCTAACTTGGCTCCCAATCCCGGCAGCGACTCCGGAGTGCGGGCTTCAAAATAGCGGCCTTCGTTCCAATACCACACCGCTCCCGGATTGCTCTGCCCGCCCAGGACCGGGCTGTTGGCGTCCTGCTCGTTCACGGCCGCCGCCGCTTCCACCGTCTGAATCTCGATCTTCCACTTGGGCGTCTCCACCTGCGATATCCGGCCCCGGAACCGCCGCTGCCCATGCTTGGCAATCGTCACCAGGCTGCCTTTGACCAGTAGATTCTGGCTCGGCCCTTGGGCCAGACTGCTCCCGATCCAGCTCGCGCCCGCGACCTGCGCGTTCCGTCCGTTCCCGCTCGCGTCCACGAGTTCCGATCCCGCCCCCTCGTTGCAGCGAAACCAGATCAGCTCCCCGCCCAGTGCCTCATACAGCCCGGTCCCGCCGTTGTAGTAGCGGCTGCGCTCCCCCGCCGATAGCGCCCTCCCGAAAATCCGCACATCGTCCAAGTCCCATTTCGCGAAATAGAGATATTGCGACAGCGCTCGATGCCAGGTCGCGCCGATTGACAGTCGCGTCCGGCTGGCTCCGGTCACGTCGTCGTCAAAATTCAAATTCCCCGTGGCCGGCGATGAGTCCGCACTCCCGCTGGCCGCGTTGTCCAGATACCATTGGGCCGCGCTGCCGTCATTCCGCGCGATCAGACAGTGCAGCTCTGTGTCCGTGATCTCGTCGGTCAAAATTGAAGTCTGAAAATTCACTCCGTCCGTGCTCTGCCGGAATCGCAACTTGTTGGCGGCACCGAGCGGAGAATCTGCCACCGCCCAGATAAGCGGCCCGCCACCATCGGCATGGCTGAGAATCCGCTCCAGAGAACCCCCTATCGCGCTATGCCGTCGCCCCCAAAAACAGACCGTCATCACGGCGGGAAACACCGGCATCAGCGCCGCCGGAATCTCCGCCACATCGTCCACTCCGTCCAAGTGTAGCATCCAATTCGGCGGGACCTTTCGCACCGGATGGAACACCGAAAAACTGGCCGCGCCGCACTCCCGCGATCCCGGCTCCGGCCCGCGATAGCTGGTCCGCAGCTCCGCCGGTCCCGACCAGCTTCTCGGCGGCACGTTCACTCCCTCTATATCCAGTCCCCATCCCAAATCGTTTTATCCTCCTGTAGGGGCGGGTTAAGGTACTCCGCAACCCGCCCGTCTTCCGCTTTCAGCGTTTCAGCGTTTCAGCGTTTCAGAGTTTTCTTCCCGCCGCGGCCGGGTCGCTGAATCTTTATCTACTTCGCCGCGGCCGGGTCGCTGACCCGCCCGGAACGGCCCATAGAATCTCTCTCCTGTAGGGGCGGGTTAAGGTACTCCGCAACCCGCCCGTCTTCCGCTTTCAGCGTTTCAGAGTTTCCTTTTCGCCGCCGCCGCTTCGGCCCGCTTGACCGAGAACCTGAGCACCTCCCCCTGCACCGTCACCCCCACCACCTCGGTCGGCGTGGCCGCGATCCGCGCGATATCTCGGGCCAAATTCCTCTGCGTCCGTTCCATCTTCTGCATCCAGCCCGACAGATCGGGTCCACTCAGGTATCGCGCAGGCGTCGGCAGATTCGGAATCGTCCCCCCCGGAAATCCCACTCCCGCCGGGCCGCCGCCCTGACCCGTGACCGCGCCCACGATCCCCATCGCCGGTCCGAATCCCGGAATCAGACTGGACAGCATCAGCAGAATCCCCCGCGCCATCAGCTGCGAAATCAGCTGCTCGAAGATGTTCCGCATCGCGTCGGCGAACTGCTTGGCCTCGACCTTGCCCCGCGTAAACATCTGCACCAGACTGCGCGTCCCCTCGGCCGTCGCGTTCTGAATCGCCTGACCGATCAGCGGGATCTCCTCGCTCGCCTTCGATCGCGACTGTTCGAGCAGGCCGAGTAGCTCCTGCAGGGCGGCCTTCTGCTTCTCGATCTCGGCCGTGCTGACTGTTCCCTCGGCCAGCGCGTTGATCGCCGCCAGATTCAGCGCCGCCGCCTTCTGCCGGATCGCCATCTCGGTCAGCTGCGTCAGTCCGAGTTCCTTCTGTAAATCGGCGATCCGCTGCTGGCGGAACTGTTCGTCGCTGCCCGCCCCCAGCTTCTGCAGCGACAGATCCACGAGGGTTACGAACTTCGCCAAATCTTCGAGCCGCCGCTGCTCCGCGTCCCGCGCCCGCTGGCTCTTTTCGATCTGCTGCTGCTTGGCCGCCGCCACCGCCTGCTCCAGCGTCAGAAT